>JBILYY010000197.1:0-5315 GCA_044377495.1 Bacteriovoracaceae bacterium
CTACTAAAATCGACATGGAATACGGAATAAAAAACTCCGCAGACGTTTTGATTATAAACGGAACAACAGGACAACGCTGCCGCAGACCAAAAACAGATTTCTGGCTAGCCGCTGATGTAAGTCCTATTTTATTCAAATTTCCAACTGACGCTGAATTTGATGCCTACCTAAAAGAAAAATGTAATTTTGGTATTCCACACTTTGAAGACAGGCCCAAAACGGCAACAGAAGACAAGACCTCTGATCTCTCTAGTAGCATCTGGAATAAATGTCAGAATGAATCCGAAATTCAAAACTGTCTCGCTCAAGAGACAGAACGAATTGAAAATGAAACAACGAAGAGCAAGGTCGCCTTTGATTTAGAATTAACTTATCTTAAGGCAAAAGAAGCAGAAAAATTCGAGATCCCAGAAATTATAGAAAAAGAAATTATTTCAATCCGCGCCTCACTTTTGGCCGAAGCCACCTGGGTGAAGCAACAAAGCTGTTTGGACAAATCAAAAGCACTCATCAAATCTTCATTAAAATTTCATGATATTTTTCCTTTAATGCAAGACCGGCTGGTTAAAAGTTGCTCAACCATTAAGGATGAAATGGATAAAATCGCGGTGGCAGATGTAGCACCAATTCAGAGGAAACTTGAGGCCAATTTCGATTGGGCCAATGTCACCACCATTGATCGCTTTAGTTCAGATTGTCAAAAACAAGCGCTCACATTAATAGGCCCTGAGCAACGTTATCATTTGACCCCTGACATTTACCTTCCTTCACTTAAAATGACATGTTCGTTAGTGGAGTCATCCGATTCTTATAAGAGCTGGCTCTTAACTCTGGGAACAGGACTCGAAGATAAAATTTTTGCTCAATTACTTATTGATGTTGAGGCAAGAGGTGAAACCCAAGCGAAGAGTTGTCTAAAATCATACCCAACGGATACTCAACTAAATCGCATGAGGTATAAAACCCAACGGGAGAACTGCCTGATTGATAATTGGTATACGCTTGAAGCTGAAGCAATAAAAGCCGCAAAAAAAGACCCACTGGTTCAGCGTGTCGGTCTATTATTTGATTCCATCAATACCCGTATTGCAATGGAAAGAAGAAGAATCCAACTAAAGGTGATGAAGAAATATTATTTGTAGTTTAAGAATTAAGGAATCAATACCAATTTACCAATCGTCTTCCCAGACTCTAGCTCCATATGGGCTTCCCCTACTTTCTCAAGAGGATAACTTTTTATAATCGGTGCCTTAATTTTCCCCTCATTGTACCACATGATTAAATCCAGCATTGCCTCATCCAGAAGGTCACGTCTTTCAAAAAGAAAAGAGAGGTTGAAAGTTATAAGACTCTTATTTTCAGATGTCATATTGAGTGGATTAAAACGTGGAGATTTCAAAAAATCCACTACAAGCTTAGGCCAGTTTACCTTGCCACCCTTTTTAGGAAACATAGAGTGCGCTCCGTAAACCACTAGTTTTCCCGAGGCCATTAGATGATCATAGCTTCCCTGCATGGTTTCTACACCATTGGCATCAAAGGCAAGATCAACTCCCCTAGGTGCATATTCTTCTACTTTCTTCCAAAGATCTTCCTTGGATTTATCAATAACATAATCACAACCCAAGTCCTTCATGCTTTGAACTTTATGAGACGAACCAACTACACCGATAGTTTTAATACCTTTAATTTTACATAACTGAACAAGTGAACTTCCTACTCCACCAGCTGCAGAATGAATCAATGCCACCATGCCAGATCTAACAACAACAATTTGAAGCAAAGCATGATAGGCCGTCATAAATACTGCTGGGAATCCTGCTGCTTCTTCAAAGGTCATTTTCTCAGGAATAAAATTTAGCTGATGTTCAGGTACGCAGACTTCCGAAGCGTAGGCATTAAAAAGTGAAACTCCAAAAACGCTATCACCGATCTTATAATTTTTAACATTTGGGCCAATGCTTTTTACGATTCCGGAATATTCAAATCCTGGAGTAATGGGCCACCCAACCAATTTCTTTGCTGACTCATAAAGGCCCCAACGAATGATGATGTCAGCGTAGTTAATACCAGCAGCTTTGACACTAACCACCACCTCGGCGTCTTTGGCATGAAGATCCTTACATTCTTCAAGTTTAAGTTCTTTATAGTCGCCGGCCTTATGGATTACGATTTTTTTCATGAATTTTTTACCTGTTTAAGATTGGTAACATCATCTTTCTAAAATCTTTAGGCTTTGTTAAGTAGAAATGGTGTTAGAACTTAGATAATCTCTGAATGGTATGCAACACAAGAAGGTAAGAACTTGAAAACTCTCATATTAGCGACCATTCTTATTTCTTTATCTGCACAGTCAGCGTCAACCCTGAAGATTGAAGGATCTTGCATTGGCAATTTGCCAAGCGGAGGAGCCTTTAGTTTCACCTATTACTCTAACTTTGATGGTTGCCAAAAAGTAAGTCGCGCGACTCTTAAATTCACTTCCGGCATGAAAGGTGTTTTCAAGGGCAAGAGAAGTTTCACTGAAGCGCAGGATATTTACAATCTAAGCGGCGGGCATAAACTTATCTTTAAAAACTCGACTGGAAACACGACAGGCACAATCATTTATGCAGATCAAACGCTTCCGGTTCGATGTGAAGTCAGAGATTATGAATACGCTGACTGCTAAATTCTCATTAAATTTCTTCGCGCTAATTTAACAACTGATAGATACTCAGCTTGAGCATCTTTCTTTGCAAAACGTTTATCTTTTTTAATTCGAGCTTTCTTTCCGACCAATCTCTGAAGCACTTCCAAATCGTGAATATGTCCCAAGAGATCTTGCATCCTCTCCAGCTTTGGACGGAACTGACCAATCGCCTCCAGGCCGTAGCGGACTTTTTTAAGATTAATCCGGAGTCGATGAAATTGTTTATTAGTCATTTTAATTGATTCAAAATCTTCCAGTTCTAAATTCAGTTCTTTCATCATGGTTTTATATTTCATCAGAATATTTATTTGAGATGTTTTTCTAAGATCCTTTTCACTAAATAATTGCATCTTTTTTTGGGATTTTTTTCTTGCCGATTTTTTTGCCTCTTTTAACTTTTTAATCCCAAGTCCATATTTCTTGGCATTCGCTATAGCAACTTCTAGATCACGCTCACGACCCAAAACTTTTGTAAGTTGGCCAAGCTTAACGCTATTAATGACAACGCCTAGCCGACGAATTGTTACTCTTATTTGATGAATGCATTTCGTGGTTGGATTTTCTGAAGCCTTCCTGAGAAGTTCATCAAAAATCATGATTTGATCATTTCGATACTGAAGTAGTAATTTGCTTGTGATGTGGAATTTCTTCATACATCACAAGTATTTATCTTAATGAATCTTACTGTCTAGTCGCTCTGAATTTATGCTTTGAATAATTTTTTAACCCAGCTCATAAATCCGCCTGTTTTTTTCTCTACAACAGGAGTTACGATTTTAGGCTTAAGTGTAAGTACGAGTTTTGGTGCTGGACCATTTACTCCAAGCGGTTTCGCCGGACGAGGACCAGATCCAGTTGGCTTTATAGGAGCACGATTTGTTTGAGGTGGTCTTTGTGGTGCATCTCTTCGAGGTCCACGATCTTCGTTATAATTTCTTTCAGCAGGTGAAGTAACCCCTCGTAGTTTCTCAATCGCGCGAATCCCTTGCTCATCTTTTACAGGAATTGCAAAAGTTGTTGCGTATCCACTTTTTCCACGGCGACCAGTTCGGCCAATACGGTGAACATAATCTTCAGCTTCCCGTGGGACATCGTAATTTACAACATGGGCAACATCATCGACGTCAATTCCACGTCCCATAACATCGGTGGCAATGAGAATGCGGTAGCGACCAGATTTAAATTCTGCAATTGCTGATTCACGCTGCTCTTGGTTTAGATCAGAATGAATATAAATCACGTCATCTTTTTTACCGTGAAGAGACCTCCAGACCTGATAAACACGCTCTTTGGATTTAGCGAAAACAATAATGGTCCCAGGCTCATCCTGAGCAAGACGCAAAAGAGCGCCCATTTTCTTTTCTTCGTATAACCAAAAAAGTCGTTGTTCAATTTTAGGAGTAGAAGCTTCGCTTTTAGCAATCGTAACTTCTTTCGGATCTCTCATTACACTCTTAGCTAACTTTTCAACTCTCGGTGCAAAAGTCGCAGAGAACATGAGGTTTTGACGTTCTTTAGGAATCTGTTCAGTTATGGTATCAATTTGCTTGGCAAATCCCATTTCGAGCATTCTATCGGCTTCATCAAATATCAAACATTGAATAAAATCTAACCACACATTCCCGCGTTCTAAGTGATCGCATAAGCGACCAGGAGTTGCGACAATAATATGCGGCGAAGATGCCAAAGCTTCTTTCTCAACAGGAATTGATGCTCCACCAATACAAACGACTGTCCTAAGCCCTAGTGGTTTTCCGAAAGCTTCAAAGACTGCTCCCGTTTGCTGCGCAATTTCACGAGTTGGGGAAAGCGCCAATATGTATGTGCCGTTTTTACCTTTGAATCGTTCTACAACTGGAATAACAAAACTTGCTGTCTTGCCGCTTCCTGTTTGAGAAGAAACTAAAACATCAAGTCCTTCAAGAACGAAGGGAATCGTTTGTGCCTGTACAGCAGTTGGTGATTTATATCCTGCATTCTCAATAAGAGTCAGCATTTCAGAAGAAAGAGAGAGATCATTCCATTCGGCCATTAAAATCCTTTTAGGGACATTATCATTTCTTAAAGCATTTAAACAGCTCTGAAATGCGCTTACAGAAATTATCCTTCTCTTTGCCTTCTTCTAATTCAAAGAGCTCATTTACTGGAATTTTTAATGCAAAAGAGAGTTTGAGTGCAGTTTCTACAGAAGGATTTTTACATCCTGATTCGATGGAAATAATTGTTTGCCGCGAACACCCGACCATCTCTGCTAATTGCTGCTGAGAAAGGTCACCATTACGTTGTCTGAGCTGTTTCAGCTTGTTGGTAAGATTCATAAAGGCAGTGTAAACTAAACTTTACATACTGTCAAGTTTAGTTTACACTGCCTTTTATGGAAACCTTTAAAAAATTACTCCGCCTTAGTAGATCAGAATGGCCTCAGCTAGGATGGGGCCTACTCTTTTTGTCGATAAGCTCTGTTGCCTTGCTGGCCTATCCTCACTCAATTAAGAGAATAATAGATGAAGCAATCGCCCAAAAGGATCAGTCTCAGCTTAATTTGGCAGCTCTTTTGGCGCTTGGGATTTTTGCCATTCAATCTATAACCTCTGCGCTCCGTTATTATTTTTTTACTTTAGCG
>JBILYY010000082.1:0-14579 GCA_044377495.1 Bacteriovoracaceae bacterium
ATTGGATTCTTCTAACTCCAAATAAGAAAACCCACATCGCTTTAGTCCATGGTCTCATTAACATTTTTAAAATAGTTTTGCTTTTTGTTCTTATAAATATAGTTTTTTATGTACTTGAGGGATCTTTCCTCGCTAAGCTTTTATTTGACGTCGTGATAAAAGAAAATGGCACGCAGATATTCACTCGCCTTCCTGTGCTCTCACTTGTTGGACTACTGAGCATACTTGGATTAGTAGTTGTTTTTATTTTTGGGATACTCCCAAACTACGTTCAGAATATCCAACAAAGACAAAATTATCAGGTCAAAAAAACTCCCAAGGAAAATTTAAAACAGGGTGTGATCATTTGTGGATGGCTTCTGATGGGTGTAATCCTTGTTTCTGAAGATACTGATCTTGAAGTTTACTTACCTTGGTTTTTGCGCGTCTCGGCCTTGTTTGTTTTTTTTATCTTTGCGGCAATATTCTCGACTCTTACTACTCTTAGATATTATTTTTCTAAAAAGAAATTCTTTCTTGTTACCGGTGTGTGCTTTGTCGTCTTTTCATTTTTTCTTTATAGCTATACTGCAAGTGACATCTCATCCAAGAACCTGCATGTTAGGAATAAAATTGAAAGCCTGGATTTCCTTGGTGGTTTCTCCCACGGTTTTGATAAGGAAATTGAAAAAGACCTTTTGGCCACTGGGCCAGGTCTCGCAAATTTGACGGAAGCAAAGCTGCATGAATTCTTCAAAGACAATCTTCGAATGGATATAGCATCCAAAGTTCTAATACGATGGGATGAGACGTGTTCAAGTAGAAAAGATTTCACCTGCCGATTGGCCTATGGCATGAGCAGAATTACCAAGCTAAAACCTAATTCGCTAGACATGGTTAAACAGTCTTGTCCCAGTGATCTTGCAAGTTGTTATTTGGTTTATTCTCATGGAAAGTATGATCAAACTGTCTTACCACAAGAATTGCAAGATGCTTTCGCGCTTTTGACCTTAAAATGCAAGACCACAAAAGATGCATTTGAAATGAGTACGTGTAGAGATTTTAATAGACGAATTAAGAACGAAAAAAAGTAAGTTATGAATCCAGCAAGTCTGGATTCAGCATATATTTCTTAATAGCATGAGACATTTTTGCGCCCTGAGCACCGTCCATCACCCGATGGTCAAAGGTAAAGCAGAGACTGACTTGCTGCTCAGATGTTACCGATCCGTCTTCCCGGCAAACCGGTCTTAATTCGGCCTTACCCAAAGCGAGTATCAACGGTATGCGTGTATAAGGCCCTATTGGGACAAAGGCACTCGAAAATCCAAGAGACCCTATATTGGTAATCATCATGCTGCCAAAACAGTCCTTAGGGATATTTGTGCCCTTAATATTAATATTCAGGGTGTAACTTACAAAACTAATTAAATCCAAAACACACTTTGCCATAAACGTTGGAATCACATTCCATGACTGCTTAATCTTCTTAAAAACCTGATCTTCGCCACTTCTAATCTTAACGACTGTATCAGTTAATTCCTGGGCTATATCTGGTATTGATTTAGCGTCTATGCTCCTCACTACGTGCCCAGACAGTTCCGTATCATCCAAAGAGACTTGAAAAAAAATATCTACATCGCGTCTAGGATAGATATTGTTTCGGCCAACTAGGGAATTAAGATCAGGCACGTCTTTTAAAACTTTACCCATAAGCTTACCCATGAAATGGGTCATCGTAATTTTTTGCTTACTGCTGGCAGAAATCTCTTTAATTTTTTGTAATGCAGGTCCAGCATTCACCCTGATTTCGCAATATACCTGTGAGTCACCGACAGGTCTCCATGCACCCATGGAGATTTTTCTCCAGCTGCTTAATTTTTGTGGGGGAAGAATTTCTACATTTTTAGTAATCATAATTTCATAAGCTTCATCAATCGTGAGCTTTTCCCATTTTCAGTTTTTGTCTTTACCGCACGGTAGTGATTTTCATATTCGGCATGGTTGGTGCCGCATATTTTATCCCAGTAATTATAATAAATGCTGTAATTATGGGTATGATACTTGTGATGGAGAATATGGTGAGTCGGTGTATTTAAATGCTTTAGGATCGGATGAGTCAGAAGATCCTTGTGCCAAAATTCGTAATTGTTATGGCCCCACATATTGATATAAAACATAAAACTATAAAAACCAAACATCCAGTGGGCCGGTATTGGAAATAAGAACGCTATAAGGTACCAATAAAATCCGTGAACAAATGCCTCGACCGGATGAAATGACAGGGCCGCATAAGGAGTAGGCGTAGTGGATTCATGATGAACGAAATGAAATTTCCTAAGCCATTTCCATTCATGCATAAAGCGGTGGGTCCAATAAAAATAGGCATCGTGCAGTTGTTGGATCAGAAACCAGCTTATAAAAAAGTAGATGATTCCCCGCTCATCCCACTTAGAGTAAATTCGAGTAATACCTGTTTGATATAGCGCAAATAGCCCTATACCCATCAGGAAAAAAATTATTTGTGTAGAGAGTGCCCTCTGTTTTTCTATCTTAAGCTGTTTAGCAGTGCCCTCTATTTCATTGATTTGCCGGTGGGGGATAGTGGGTCCGAGGTACTTATAGAAAAACCAATGGCCTGCGACTGAAAAAAGCATGTAGTTTGCGACCAAAAAGGCAGCAAATCCAAGCGTGAAATGAGTGAATGACCAATTTTCTAACATGTTTAATTTTATGGCATTTTCGAGCATTTTTGCGCTTAAATGATGCGAAGTGTAAAACATTCATTATGCCTAGGTTAAAATCTAGCATATAGCTAATATGGTCTTATGAAACGATCTAAGTATATGATTCAGGATTTTCCACGTTTGGTGAAGTACGTAGCTTCTCGAAACCCTATCCACCTTTTGTTGTTTGTGGTGCCACTTCTTGGATTTTTTATTTTTCATTCACTCAGTACACCTGCAAATGCCATCACGACGACTTTGGCAGTCTTGGCCGGGATGTTTTATTGGACCTTTCTTGAGTATGTGATTCATCGTTTTCTCTATCACACAAACTACCGCTCAGAGTTCATGAAGTATTTCATGGGTTCATTTCATTCATATCATCATCAAGACATGAGTGATCACCGTGTTCTTAATGCAGGTTTTTTAATGGTCTATATTGTGACCCCAATAGTGCTGTCTCCCTTTCTCTTCTTTACTCAAGATATTCAATTTCTTTCAAGTTTAGCTGCTGGTCTTGTATGTGCTCATTATTTTTATGAATGGGTACATTACACTCTTCATTATAAAGTACATCAAGATGGCTATTTGAAATATATCCAGATGTATCACCTTCATCATCATGACGTTGCGGATAATAAGAATTTCGGAAATACCTCTCACTTCTGGGACGTTGTCTTTAGCACCTATGATCCTGCTTATATGAATTATTCAATGTCTCACTCAACTAAAGAATCCTTAATCACGGAGATCATCCATGCTTAGGCCTGAAGCAAATGACTATCAGTATCTGTTTCTAGGTGGCATCATGGGTGAGTTCCTGGCGCTGCCTTTTGTGGGAAACTATCTAAAAGTTAATCGTAGAATATTACATAATTTAGGGGTCGAGCATATCGAATGTATGACGCTTAATTCATACAAATCCGCTACAGATAATTCTCATACACTTGTGGCAGTTATTAACCGGCTTTATAAAAAGCATAAAAAGCCCTTAGTCATCATGGGCCATAGTAAAGCATGTCTTGAGTTAGTTTTGGGGATGATTGATTATTTGCCCACTTTTAAGGAAAAAGTGAAAAAAGTTATCTGTGTTCAACCACCTTTTCAGGGTTCTTCTGTTTTCGAGAAATATGATTTTCTTAAGCATGCCAATCAATATTGGCCTGGATTAAAGTGCCTTGAGGCCAACCACTATTCAGAAATTTTTGCTGAAAAACTCATTACGAATAACCAAGCTCAGAAATACATGCGTGATCACTTACTTGTAATCAGGGGCTTTAAAGCGAACTCACGAAACGTTTCATGGATTATTCGTCCTTCGCATTTTTTCATGAAGCGTACCGGACACTTTAATGATGGTCTCGTAAAGCTACGTGATCAGGTTATTCCCTTCGCTGAATATAAAGAAATTGTCATGGATATGGATCATTCAGATATGTTTACTTCATCACTTCTTTCAAACCGCAGCGACGAGTACCGAAAGAAAGTCATGAGTGATTTAATTAATTGGATGATTGATTCTGAATTGCCGACTGCCACAGGTCAAGATTTCGAGCAAGCTGTGGGGCCGACATACCCAGGCAAGAGTGAGTCTGCGGCCCTATTGTGAGTTCATCGGTGGACCAATCTTCATCTTCTGAGTTTGCTTATTCGGCAACTTCATCTGATAGTTCCAGTGAGAGGATCTCGTTTGCATCATATTCTGCTTTCATGGGATCGCGTTCTAGTTCTATCACTCCTTCAATTGATGTTGTGGAAATACTTTGCTCAACAACATTGAACCATGGGATTTTTTTCTCGTTTGCCAACTCCGCTGCTTTTTGAAACCAAAGGATATCAGGCGACGTATTTCCTTTTGAGCCTTGTATGTCTATTCTTATGCGAAATGTATTTTGGGATATCTCTTCGATAAGAGGAGCTTCTTCTTGGGCCTGGGGTAATTCATTCCTTGGATTTGCAACGATAAAAATAATACCGCCAATGACGAGAAGAAAAAGTAGATAATAAAGTTTCATTTAACCTCCACGATTCTCAAACTCTATAAGAGCACTACGAATCAATGAAACATATAAATTATAAACTGATTAGATTCGTTTCGACACATTCTGCTTAACGCCCAGAATCGTTATTGATAAAATCACAAGAATCAAAGGAGATTTTATGAAAATTCTTTTGAGTTCTATGGCCCTACTGATTTTAATGTCCTGCTCTAGCAAGCAGGCATCTTGGGATGAAGGTGGAGCGCAAAAACAAGAGGCGATGGAAGATGCGGCAAGAAGCGATCAACAAGACCATATTCGAGATCAGAATCCTGGTGATCGAAATTTCTAAGAACTAGTTTCTTTGGATTAGGTACATCCCGTCACGGATGGGAAGGAGAGTTTTTGTATATCCCTCAAGCTGACGGACCATTTCGTTATGTTCTCTGATGGAGTCTGTCTTTTTGTCGATTCCGCTTTTTAAAACCTTTCCCGACCATAAAGTGTTGTCCGTAATAATTATTCCATGTGACGAAAGATGTTTCAGCGCCCACTGTAAGTAGTTTGGATAGTTATTTTTATCGGCGTCTATAAAAAACAAGTCATATTCACCTTCTAAAGTTTCAAGTGCTTCAAGGCCCGGTTTAAGAATAAGTTGAATTTTTTTTCCGTGAGGGGATTTGTCCCAGAAACTCTGGGCAATCTTAGAGGTTTCAGGATTGAGATCGATCGTAATCAGTTTGCCGTCATCTGGTAGTGCCTCGGCCATAATAAGTGCCGAGTAGCCGGTATAGGTGCCAAGCTCAACGATGGTCTTAACTCTTCCTAGTTTTATGAGAAATTGTAGAACAGATCCTTCCATCTCCCCAATCAGCATATGACTTCCATGAATAGAAGATCGGGTAAAATGCATCAAGTCTTTGGCAACATCAGAAGGATGAGTTGAGTGTTGGATGCAATATTCTTCAATTTCAAGCGGGACAAATGACATAAATAATCCTTCTTAAGACCAGTAGAGTCAAAATAGCAATGGAATTTGGACTTATCAAGCTAGAAAAGGTAAAAATAAGAAAAAAGGATTCTAATGAAAACTTTCCTCATCCTCGTAGCATTTGCTACTTCTTTCGGTGCTTCAGCTCAAGTTTATGTTAATCCACAAATAATTAATTTAGGCCATTCGGTCCAAGTTCAAATATTTAACACGACTGAGACCGATATTAATTGTTCTGGAAGTGTCTACATGCATACTCGTTTGGGCCGCATGGAAACTGGATATTATTTTGATCAGATTCGAAAGGGCTCTTTCTCTATGAGAACTTTTTATCTTATGTCGACAAATTCAGGTTCGAATGATCAGATTTCCTTCACTTCTCATTCCATTTATTGCAACAAGGTTCTCTAGTTTTGGAAGCCTTGGCCTATTTGGATATACATACTCATAACAGATTAGAAGTAGATTCTTCTGTCTCTGTAGCAAGTTTGTCCATTGAAGAAATTCAGCTGGAACAGACCTCCAAGGAATTTTCCAGTGCTGGAATTCACCCATGGTGGGTTGAAGATGTTACTCTTGAAGAGATTGAAAAACTAAAAGGCCATATTGAAAATATGGTCAAGGGCGGACGTCTTTGGGGAATAGGGGAGACTGGTTTTGATCGCTCATACCCAGAGTTTTTTGAACTTCAGAAAGTTCTTTTCGATTGGCACGTGGATTTGTCTGAAAATTTTAAGCTTCCTCTTGTTATTCACAACGTTCGATCTGGTTCTGACTTTTTAGAGATTCTAAAAAAGAAAAAACCCATCATGCCTTGGATCTTCCACGATTTTCGAGGCAATGAAGAATTAGTAAAAAGTTTGCTGCAACTTCATTCAAGTTGTTTTTTCTCCTTTGGGATATCTTTGGATAATTCACCACAGATTAGAGAGTTGTTACCTTTAATTCCTGTGGAAAATATTTTCCTCGAAACAGATAATCAAAGGCATCTTGATATTCATGATATTTATCTCAGGGCAGCGGAACAGCTCAAGGTAGACGTGGAATTTCTTAAGTCTCAAATCTGGCATAATTTTAAAAAACTTACTCCTTTATCACAGTAGCTTTTTTTATTACCTTCCAGTCCCCTTTAAAATGGTTTTCATTAGCTAGTTTTATCTGAGCTGGAAGTCGGTTGACTATTGGCTTGCTACTTCCTCTAAAGACAAATCCTTCTATTGGTGTTGGTGCATTTGCCTTACTTGAAATTTTAAAGTGACTAGCTGGCTTGAATGCCATTGCTGAAAAGCTTAGTAGAAGTGTTATCAAGAAGACCGCTATTTTCATCCATTCTCCTGAATTGGTTTTTATTATAGATGTCACTTGAGAAACTTAATAATCAATTTATAAGTACTTGATTTTTTGTTCGTTTTGACACGCCTAAGTTCAGGTACTTAAGGGGATGTGCCATATTATCAAGGTAATAGTTACAAGTAGGACCCTGCTTATTAAAGTTTCCTTTATTATTACTGATACTCGTTTCTTGCCTTAGAGGAATACAATTGAAGCTGCTATTACTTTTTACATTAACTATTTATATCACACCGGCGTTTGCTTTCTCGCCGATTGATGATCTGTGGCACGGCCTAAAACGTGACTTTGACTCCAAACCATATTTCTTTAACGAAACGATCAATGACCAGAGAAATGGCATTCAGAGTCCATTTATTGAAACGTTATTTGGTGAATATGCATACAATAATGGAATGCCTTTGACTGATGTGCAGCTGTCAAATCTACCTAATGGCCGCTTTGTAGATAAAACTCCATTCGCTCTTGCGATGGCCGGTCGAGAACGTTTAATTAAGGCCGGAAAAATTAAAGATACTTCTATTATGGCGATTGCAGATTTTTCTAAAACTTCTCGTGAGCGTCGCTTTTACGTTATAGATTTAAAAAAACGCAAAGTTCTTATTAATACCTGGGTCTCACATGCCTCAAATTCAGACGAAGATAATGACGGTGTTCCCGAAAAATTTTCTAATGTTTCAGGCTCAAAGATAAGCTCAATCGGATTTATGGTTACTCATGAAGCGTATAGTGGTGACTATGGGCTTTCCCGAAGACTAATAGGCCTTGATCCACTTTTGAATTCAAACGTCCTGTCACGGGCGATTGTGATCCATGGATGGGGTGGAATGGATCCTCAACAAGCTTCATATGGAAATGTTTCAACCTCTGAAGGCTGCCTGATGTTTTCAAAAAATGAATCAGGCCTTTTTTGGGGTATGGAAGATAAATCAATGCTGGAACTTGTCACAAACACTTTAGGCAGCGGAGCGGTTGTTTTTACTTATTCAGATGTAAAAGATGAACAAGGTGGCCCCCTTATTTTCAAATCAAATTGGATTGCGAAAAAGGACTTAGTGGATATTTCAATTAATGACTGGGTAGAGGTTCCTTACGAAGATGAATATGGTTCTGATAAAGAGCTAGTCTCCCATGAAGCAAATCCAATAATAAGAAACGCAAAAATACCGCAACAATAGAAAAACTTCCTAAATGATTAAGGAATAGAGTTATTGTTGTCCTGAATTAGGTAATAGGCCGGTCTCATTTGACCAAAAGCTTCAAATGAATACCTTGCTTCTTTGTTTACTCCATTCCGGATATCAGACAGACGCCAGGCAAGTGCTTCGCTGAAGCCACAGCGGTTAGCATTTTCAATATAGTTTTTCATGTTTTTTGACTGAAGCTCATCACTGTAGCGACCATTAAAATAATTTTGTCCAAACTCACCTAAAACAAGTTTCTTCTTATTGAGCCTTGAATATTTTTTTAAATATGAACAACGATAAATATCTCCGCCATCGTCATAGGAATGTAGATCTATGATGTCAGCGCATTTCATCGGACCATTGTCTTCAAGTAAGTCTGAAGGAAGATGTAACAGTGGGTGCAGGCGAACTGACATAGTAACTGGGGTCTTTTGGAATTGTGGAAAATATTGTAAAAAAGATTTCCATTGGCAAATCATTTGACCCATTCCTGACCAACCATTGTCAAATCCGCCACGGTTTACAACGGTATCTCCTTCATTGATAAGGTCTATTTTACCAATTGTTCCAGCGAGATTCTCATTTTGAATCGCTTGCAAAAATGGAGAAATGATCTTGTTTAAAAACTCATTTAAGCCTGTCTTTTGAAATAAACTTCTAAATTTTTGTAATTCTTCTTTTGAGAGCTTATCTGGGCGATAGTTGTGAGCATCAAAAATGGTCATGTAGATTTTAATGTCATATTTCTGGGCCAGCTTGAGTGTCGTAAGAACGTTTCGAATATACTCACTCTTCAGACTCACCATTTTTCCATCTTCAAAATTAATCATTGGGAAGTTTGATGATTCAAAAAACCAAAGTCTAAGGGTGTGTGATTTGGCGTCCTGGGTAAGTTTTAAAATTCTTTCAACTTCGACGACGTCGTAATATTGATCAAGATATTGGCCTGAATAGTGAGTTTTAAACCAGGCCTGATTGAATCCTACATTAATCGCGAAGGCTTGATTAATAAGGAGTAATAGTAAAAGGGCCATAGTGCTTTTTATTATATTCATATCCTTTGATTCTAACGTCATTGGATAGTCATTGGACGGGCATCTGCAGAGTTTACTTTCCCTGTATACTTTCTGGACAGGGTGCTAGTCCTTAAATGCCTGCAAATACACGAATTTTAGGTACCTCATCTCAGGTAAGGCCAATGGAAAAGGATGATCTTCAGGCTGACCTTTTACTAAAAGTACTTTTCCTCGTCTTTTTGAACTTGAGAGGGCCTCTTGAACTAAATCCAAAAACATCTCAGTACTGATGTGGCCTGAGCAGCTTGAGGCCGCAAAGAAGCCTCCATCTTTTACTAGTCTGAGCGAATCAGCAAAAATTTTAATATAAGCATCTTTAGCAGTATCAACTGATTTTTGATTTGGGGCAAAACTTGGGGGGTCAGCAATAACTATATCCCAAAGTTTTTTCTGTTCGTTTGCTTCTTTGACAAATTCAAAAGCATCAGTGCATATCGCTTCGTGCATCTCGGCAGCGAGTAGATTAATTTCCCAATTTACCTCGGAAGCTTTTATCGCATGAGGGGCAATATCGACTGTTGTAACTTTGGTAGCACCACCAAGTCCTGCATAGACTGAAAAACCGCCAGTGTATCCAAAAAGATTTAAAAGCGTTTTGTCTTTTGCAATCGTGCGAATGAAATTTCTATTTTCTCTTTGATCTAAGAAAAAACCAGTCTTTGCGGCATCAATGATATTAGTACGAAATTTTACGCCGTTTTCAAGGAACTCGAGATCTGTCAGGTTATCGCATTCACCTGCGAGAATCAGGCCTTTGTCTTCTTCTTTGTTTTTGCGTTTGTAATAGACACACTTAACAGGAATGACGTTTTGCTCCATGAAGTAATTAGCGATTTGCTCTTTGATCCAGAAGGCTTCAGCTGCAGTCCCATCAAGTTTTAAAACCACAACACCATTATAATAATCGGCCACAACACCTGGAAGATCATCGCCCTCTCCATTAAAAACCCGAAAGCATTTATTTTCTAAAGTCAGTAGGTGCTTCTTATTTTTTATTGCTCTTGCCATGCGGGTTACGACTTCACTGTCGTTAAATTTTTTGTCCCCAACATTGAGCGCTCTGAAGGCTAGGTTAATGCTGGGTGAGTAAAACCCATGTGCAAGCACTTCGTTCTTGTGACTAACTAAGATTGTATAAGAGCCTTCAGCAATTTTTAATTTTTCAACAGCATCTGAAAATACCCAAGGGTTTCCACGTTTAATGTGCTTAGTTAGATCTCTTGTCAGTTTTAGACGCTGTGATTTCTCAAAGGTAAAATATTTCATACAGGGATTCCTTTTAGAAACCAGGTTACTTCGTGTTTATTATGATGAAGATGGACAATTTTTGAGCCAGGGATTTCAAGAAACTTCAGCGTGGCCTCCCAATCGGTTTCGGCTTGATATTTAAGAGTACAGACAAAGTTTCTGACTTTGCCCGCTTCCATGAAGCGCTTTACTAAGTTGAGTAGTCTTTCGGGGTAACAAATAATGTCTGAACAAAACCAATCGATAGTTTCAAAATCTTTTGGATCTAAACCGAAAGCACTTTCTTGTTTGAAAGTAATTTTACCCAAATCCATTATTCTTTGCTCTATCGGTGCCTTGTCGACACTTATGGTGTGATCAAAGTTAAGCTCTCGCAAAACCCAAGTCCATCCACCTGGGCATGAACCTACGTCTATCGATGTGCCACCTGAAATAGCTTCTGGGGCATAGACCGTAAAGAACTCCCAAAGCTTTAAGTAAGCTCTAGAAGGAGGCATTGTTTTATTTTCTATAAAGACCATTTCACCCAAAGCAAATGGGGAAGTGGTTTTTGTTGAGGCCAGTATTTGATCTGGGCCCATTAAAGTCCAAAATCCCATAGGGGAAGCTGGAAGAGGGTGTCGAAAGGGAATCGGTTTTTGATTATAGTGAGGTAACTCCTCTTGAATCAATTGTGCCCGGCGATGGTTTCCAATAGTAAAGAGACCCCAGTTTCTTCCAAGTGCTTTTAATTTTTTGACCCCGTCATTGATTGAGGAAATAGCGATTAATTCGAGGTCAAATGCCGTCATTTGGGCCCATATCATGGCCGGATGCTGGCCCTCTACTAGATATAAACGTTCAAATTTCTGAGCTATTTTAAGACCTTTAATCTCAAACTCTTTTTCAAGTTCGGCCTCGAATTTGTAAATGGCGAGATATCCTGTATAAATTGACATGCTTCTCTATACACTATAACTCCTGCGTGTTAAAAGCCCCCATATGATACATACGAAAAAAAACCAAGAAATGAAGGTCTATGGCCGTCATGCTGCTGAAACTCTGTTCAAAAAACGACCTGAAGACCTGATTCGGGCTTACGTTACCCGAGATGGGGTCTTTGATTTTAAGGATCTTGTACGTTATTGCGTCGATCATAAGCTTGCCTACCACGTTGTGGAGCGCGAAGAGCTGGATAAATTAAGCCGTGCCACCCATCATGAAGACATACTCTTAGTAGTCAAAACTAAAAAAGTACCTGCGGTAAAAGATCTCCTTACCACCACCGAGCGATCGTTAATTATTGCTTTAGAAGAAGTAGAGAATCCTCACAATCTTGGTGCGATCATGCGCTCGTGTGCGCACTTTGGTGTGACAGGAATTATCTATGAGGCAAAAGTTCCTGTTGCTTTAACTGCTGCTGCCTATAGAACTTCGGAAGGTGGTGCAGAAAGTGTTCCTGCCATCCATATCTCAAACTGGAGTGAGGTTTTAGATATCGCTAAAATGAAAGGTTTTAAAACTATGGCGACTTCAAGTCATAAGGGTGAGTCACTATATAAAACTACTTTCCCAGAAAAAACATTACTCTTCGTTGGTGCTGAAGGAGTGGGGTTGTCGGATAAACTTTCTAAAGTGATGAATGGTCTCGTTTCAATCCCGGGGACTGGGGAAGTGGAGAGTTTGAACGTTTCAAATGCAACAACTGCAATCCTAACTGAATGGTACCGACAGGGTCTTTAGTGAATCGCTGTATTTATTACGGCCTCAACCACTTGGCCTTGGACTACATCCTCTCCGCTAGCTTTTAGAATCCTCATACATCTCTCTATTAGGCTATGGGCCTGAGGGACATTTCCAGAAGTTTTAATCAAGGCCATCTTGTTAAGCTGTGCAAATGATAAAAAGGCGCCGGCAAAATCGACAATATAGTTTAATCGCAAATATCTATAATTGGTGTAGTGCTGTTGTAGATTTTGACCCAGGTAAAAATTATTTCCTAGTCCAATTTTTGACTTCATGAGTTCGTTGTAGAATTCTTTTTCTTGTTGAGCACGATATAAATAATAAGAACCAGATATGGCTCCTTTTGCCATCGCTCCTAGTGTCAGTAGCAAGGCCACACCTTCCGGAGCGCCGATTCCAGATACCGTCAGGGCAACTCCAATTATCGTTCCACCCCAAGTGACAATTTTATCGATTCGTTTTCGTCTTTTCACGTCATGGTCCAATTCAAGGATACTGTCTACAGTGTGACCAATCCCTTGAGGAAAAGTCATGATCGCTTCAGCTGTTGCTGCGACATTTGTTTGTGTGAAATATTCCAGCGTTTCATTGGCCATTTTTAAGCTAGTTGTTGAATCCTTAATTTTTTGATTGATGTTAGCAATATACTTCTCAACATTATGTGTCGCCTCGGTAATTGCTCTATTAAACGAGGCCATATCACGCGGCAGGCTTTCTGGTGTGCAATCAAGATATGTTGCGAATGGTTCACGCTTCTCTGATAGTCGCGTAAGGGCATTTGTCAAAAAGAGCACTCCTAGATCATGTTCCTGTATTGTTTTTCGTATGGCCTCAATTTTAATCATCTGCATCTGGGCATAGATGTGGCTTCTATCTACTCGTGTATTGTCCTGAACAGCAATGTATACATCTCTATACCCTGAAATGGTGGGCGTTTTTTCTTCTGGTGGATCGAATTGATAAAGGTTGTTCTTTAAGTCTGTGCAAAAGCTATTTACAACATCTTTTCCGCTTCCGTATTTATTATTAAATGTTTTTTTAGTTTTAATAACATATGAAATCGCAGAACTCTTATAGTCTTCTTTCTCTTTACGACTACATCCGTCGCAAAAACCTTCTATGAATGCACTTACTTTTGATTCTGTTTGAGTCAGTGTGTGCTCGCCAGTAAGGTAGTGCACACTTGCAATTGTTTTCGCACCATTGGCCACCGCTCTAATATAAATTCTATGATTAAGCTGGATCTTCTCTGCTAGAAGTTGATATTGCTCCCGAGTTTTTTCTCCTGCACCTCTTAGAAAGGTTGAGAGACTCGGATTTCCGGGTGTCGAGCTCTTTTCTTTAGCGAGTATTTTTTCATATGGCGTATGAGCATCCAAAGCAAGTAAGGATTTTGTGTCTTTTGTAAAAGCAAAAAAAGGGATTCTGAAAGTTGCTTTCTTGCCTTGCTTTGTTGAAGTTACTTCGTTCCATCTGTTGTATAGAAGTCCTTCTTTAACACCGCTGTATTTCTTTAAATGAAAGAGCATCGCCTCTGTAATATTTTTTCCATAGTCGGTGACTTTTTTCTCTTTCGTCTTAGTTAACCATCTTTCTTTGAAAGTTTCTTGGTGAAGTGTTGTGTAAAACTCAGTTTGTAATTCAATCCATCCAGGTGCCCATAGTAAATCGAGTCGCTTGGGATCAGCGATAAAAAAATTCTTTAGTTGATCTGGTGTTGTCTTGAGCTCTTGAGCAATTTTTTGCTGCATTTGTGTTTGCACTAATTGCAAATATTTTTTTCTCAGTACACTTTCAAAAAATGGATCACGGATATCAACCATGAGGTTTTCCATAGATTCATAAGTAGCGGGCACAGTTTTGGCCCAAGACTGCATTGTGGTGAGAATAAGGAACACATAGATGAAAGCTCTTTGCATATGAGCTTATCGGATCGGGAAGTTAATTCTTGAGCAAAATGGTTCCGCTAGTAGCTTTTGGCCGTGACAAAGATGCCGGCCGGCAAAATTCTTTCATCATTCTGATGCTTTACACCTAACTCGCCAGGATTCACTTCTTTCCAACGCCGATCATAGATCATGTTTCTCAGGGCCTCAGGTTGAACTCCGTGCGTGTGGCTTGTAAGAAACAAAAAACTATTATCTTTATTAAGGACTGAAAGAATCAGTTCACTTAGAACGTGAATACTTTTTTCAAAATCCCAGATTTCTTTCTTGGCCCCGTGACCCCAGCTTGGTGGATCGGCAAGAATTCCATCATATGTGAAATTCTTTTTAAAACTATGCTTTAAAAATTCCTGAGCATCTTCTTGTACCCAA
>JBILYY010000083.1:0-14540 GCA_044377495.1 Bacteriovoracaceae bacterium
TGTCCTACAGGTTATAGTAGTACCGTTAACAACTGAAAATGGAGCACCACAGGCAGATCCACCAAAATCAACGGTCGCACCAGCTACAAAACCCGTACCCGTAACCGTTACATCAGTTAAACCACCTAGTGCACCAGCATTAAAAGCAACACTCGTCACGGTTGGAGGTGGTTGATAGGTATATGCAGTGGGCTTAGATCCAGTCTGGAAATCGGTATTTGTTACAGTAACCGTGTATGCTGTAACTGATGCCGGTTTGGCAGGAAGAATGCAAGTGGCACTTGTAAGACTACTAACACTAACGCTAGTACATGCAGTACCGCCGACGGTTATTAAAGCTCCAGTTCTAAACCCTGTCCCTGTAAGTGTGAGAGTTCCACCACCGGCCACAGGACCAGCTATTGGTGAAACAGTTGAGACGGCAGGAGCCGCATAGTAATTAAAGCCACCCGCCAAACTACCTGTTTGTGAATCGGCATTGGTAACAGCAACTGCATAAGCACCGGCAACAGCATTTGCTGGGTTGGTACATGTAACAAGGGTACTACTTACAACTGATATGACAGGGCAGTTAACTCCGCCAACTGTCACCGTAGTGCCAGTGTAAAATCCCGTTCCAATAACACTAATTGTAAGTAGGCCGGCCAGTGTTGAATGATTTGGTCCGACTAAAGTTACGGTCGGTGGTCCTCTATAGGTAAAAGCACTGGGTAGAGTACCTACAAGCAAATTATTATTTGTCACTGCTACGCTATATACCCAAGCTGCCTTAGGTGGAATGGTGCATGTAATTGAAGTAAGAGCTTCAGTCAAAACAGGGCAAGCAGTTCCACCCACTTTAACTGTATTACCTGCTACGAAACCCGTTCCAGTAATCGTAAGAACTCCCCCGCCAGCAAGCATGGCAAAAGTTGGAGAAACACTTGTGACCACCGGGGCAATTTTATATTGGTAATTAGTGGGAGAAGATGCAGTGGTTATCAGGTCTGGATTTGTTACAACTATCGTAGCGAGTCCTGCAACATGCGCAGGCACTGTACAACTCAACAGGCTTGAAGAGCTAACGACAACGCTTGGACAGTTGACACCACCAATTGTAACCGTCGCTCCTGCTAGAAATCCTGTTCCAACAATATCAATATTTATTAAACCAGCTTCATTACCTGATAATGGCAAAAATGAAGTAATTGTCAGTGGGATTATGCCGTAGGTATAAGTCGCAGTTGCTGCGCGGTTAGCGCGACCAAACATCCTGACAGTCACAAGACCGGCGGCGTGAGCTGGGATTGTACAAGTGATTTGAGTTGCACTGACAATCGTTACGTCAGTACAAGCGAGGCCATCAAAAGTAATTCCATCAACGAGAGAAAAATTATTTCCAGTGATAGTAATTTCAGTTCCACCATTTGGAGATCCAAAAGTTTCGCTCAAACTAGTTATGGAAAAATTGTTATCTTCTTCTTTGGGATTGCAGCCAACTAAACTTAGAAATAAAACAAGGATCCCCAACAGGGAATGCAACTTCATAAAATGATTAGACCTAAGAATATGATTCATCATCTTAGGTCTTAACGGTCTAAATCATATATTTCTTAAAAGATTCAAGTACTTGACTTCTGAGCTCTTATATCTTCTCAGTTTCTGCAAAGAAATTAAGAGGTTGTCTAACATCTACAACACCGCCACCCTTGGGTTTTGGAAAATCGATTAGACCAAGGACTTGTCCCATACAGCCAATCCCTTTTTGAGAGAACCTAGCGTCTTTGGCGCGAATGTTATGAGCAGCAACTCGACCTTCAGGGCTGATGGTAAAATTGAGGTCGATAATCCCTTTGATTTTATCTGAATTACCAATCAACTCCTGCTGATAGCAATGACGAAACTGTGGAATATATTCTCTCAGAATTTTTCTCAAAAGTTCAGGATCCATAGAACCTAACACAACGGTTTTTGGCTCTAGGTAAGAACTATCAAAACCTGATTTAGAAGCAAGACCACGAGAACCATAAGAACCAGATCCAGAACCTTTTTTATCAGAACCATTAAACTTAGAAACTCCTATGTCTGCTCCGGCCACTAATGCTCCATCATCAGCAGATCCAGCATTAAAGGTTCCGTCTTTTACCGAAGCTTTAGATGCAGAACCATTGGTATTAATTTTAGGAGCATCCCCTACTAAAGAATTCATCGCAACAGATGATTTAAACTCATAAGCTTTTACGGGAGTTGTTTGAACTGGAGCAGCTGCTGCGGCAGCAGGTGCCGAAGCTTTAGCAACAACTTTTTGATTTTGAGAAGCGGCAGCGAATTCAACTTTCGTAGGATTCTGCTGATTTTCTTTGTGGCCAGAATTTTCTGTTTTTGACGTAACCTCTTCAGCTTTAACAACAGACTTCTCCTGTGCTTCAGTAGGTTTTTTCATCTGTTCTGGAATCTTATAAACAACGGCCACAGACTCTTGATCTGCATCAGGTCTTGGTATTGTAACAAATAACAAAAGGAGCATTGGTAAGAATACCCCAGCAAAAACTTTACCGGCCTGCATGTAGAATTCACGGTCGCGGTGAAAAAGTGGAATGCCTTTCCATTTTACACTTGTTTCAACAAATCGAAACGAAATTTGTTCCGCTCCTGATGTTAAAAACAAAGGCTCACTTAAGGAAATTTTGTCCCAAGAAACTGAAGGAGAAATCGTTTCTTGAGCATAGAAGCGAAGATCTCCACCTTTGATTGAAAAAATCTTGGTTTTTGATATTGAGCTGAATTGAATATCATATTTGGATTTTTTAACGGGTGATAATGAGTACTCACCATCTTTGAGATCAAGGTAAGCAATATCCATCATCATACCGTTCATATATGAGATGATTTCTAATTTTTTAGTTTTTACATTATGGGCAATTTCAAGGGCTTCAATCGTTTGATCAAGTTCAACATAATCACCTTTAAACTCCGCAGAGACCAGGGATGAAAGAGGTTTGTAACCTGATTCATCAAATTGAATATCGCAATATTCCCCATCGATGAAAACAAGCCCTTCACGTGGAGGAAGCGTAATCGACGATATAAGCTGAGCGGCCGGAGAGATTGATTCATCTGGGTTAAAGACTGGTGAAGAATCTTCCATAGCATCCACTGAAAAACTTAACGTACCAATTGTGAGAACATCTCCATGGGTAACAAAACATTCTTCAACACGCTTGCCATTAACAAAAACTCCACCTTCGGAGTAGAGATCTTTAACCATGAAGCCTTCGTCACCTTTTAAACAAATAAATGCATGATAAGAAGAAACACACTTGTCCTGAATTCTAAAATCAGCGTTCTCCCCTGACCCGATAAGAATCTTTTTCTTATCGATCATAAGAGTATTCTGAATCCTTAGATCCAGACATTTTAAGCTGAACTGACCTTGCATGGTTTTAGTACTCATCAACTATTCCTCTTTCATTCTTTGTGCAATCAACTTCTCAATCTTCTGAGATATTGCCGATAGCTCCGCGACTCCACTTCTCTCTCTATCATCCATTATTGCTTTGGCCTCTTTCGTTTTCCCATGTTTCATAAGAAAAAGAGCGTAGGTTGCAGCGATATCCTCGCGACGAAAATTATCCTGAGGAATTAATTGAAAATATTCGGAAGAAGTTTTCAAATCCCCTTTATACAAATAAGCATTTGCCAGAGAGAAATTGACGTCAATGTCTTTGTGCCCTTTGAAGACTGAATCATTCAGAACTTCAATCGCTTTATCGAATAACCCAAACTGAAGATAAAGCTGTGAGATATTATAGCGTGGAACCTTAAGCATAGGGGCATTTTTTATTGCTTCATTTAAAAATTCTTTTCCTTTTTCCCACTGCTCATATTTAAAATGAATGAGGCCCAAATTATTAAGCGCAATTGATTTAATCGTTTTAACTTTAGTTTCTTCAAGAGTCATGCGGTAGAAGAACTCAGCTTTAGTCCAATTCTCCTGGATAAAATAGCAGTTACCAATATGAAGCCAGTAGTAAGGTGTTTGATTCTTAACTAAGTAGTCTTTCTTATAGCTATTTAAAGTTTTAGAAGCATCACCACTATAGCAGCCAACTACTTCATATTCCGATTTAGCTGTCTTTTTCAAACGACTCTCGCCCCAACGAAGATAGGATTCATCAGCAAGTGAGTCCCAGGCAGCATTATCAATTTTACGATCTATACGGCTAGACGAGCATGAAACAAAGATTAAAAGAATCGCCAGCATAGCGAATGTTTTCATAATTATTCCTCTCTACTTTTGTCCATCGTAAGACCTGTAAAAAATGAGAAGACTGGATTTTCAATTTGTTCTACTGATGCTATTGCGCGAGAGCCCCATGCAAGGGTTTCTTTCTCTTTCAGTGCTTTTACTAGCTGTTTATCAAATTGACGTGAAATACCTAAAAACTGGCCAGCAACTTGTTTCATAGCAGCGTTGAACTCTTTATAAGTCTGTTCATCCATACCCTTAGGCTTAATCGTATTAATTTTTTCACCTACATTTTGATAAAGGCTTGCAAACATGCGGGTAGAAAGTATCGCCAGGTCCGTTTGAGTAGAAGAAGTTAAATGCTCATAGTTTTGTTTAAAACTTTGTATACGTAGTAAATATTTCTCAAGCGCCTTATTGTAGGCCTCTCCATCAAAAACAAGTTGATCCCAAATTGATTCATTTTTAAGCTCGGCCAGAATCTTTTCAGCATGTTTAAAGCTGTCCATTTCTTTTAGCCAAACAATAACCTCAGGGTGCTTCAAGGCCTTAAACTCAATTTTAATGAGTTCCTTAAGATTTAAACTTGATCTCTCCCAATACCATTTCTGAAGAGTAAACCTATATTGATTACTAAATTCCTCACTTGGATACCGATGAACATGAAGTCGAAGTCTTCTAAAATCAGCAGTTTTCTCATAAAAAGAATACATCTGATTTAAGGCAAGTTCACGACTTTCAGCCTTCTTAAGACAATTCGAATGCAGGCGAATTATGTTCTCAGCCCCTTCAGCATTTTCTTCAACTAGCGCTGTCATTACGGCCACTTCATAATAACGATTCTGAATATCATCTTTAAGTGAGCAAAATTTTTGTAAAAAGAATGAAGACAGTTTAAACGAAGTTACAAAATCTTGAAGTTTATAAGTCCGTTCTGACATTTTTAACTGTTCATCACGTTTAGACATTTTCTCTTCGTCCGTCATACGTTCAAAGGCCAGAAGCTGCCACTTATAACTTTTTTCTGTTTCTGAAAGCTCAAGGAATGTAAGAGAAGCGAAAAAGGCAGCTTGCCCCTTAACTTTGTCTGTATATAACTGATTTTCATAAATAGAAACGAAACCATTCGCGGCCGATCGCTTATCACCTTTTTTAGCAAGGTCCTGGTACTCAAGAAACAGCATGTTACCAAGAGTTATTTCAGTTTTCTCAATTGTTTCTTTAGAGAAGGCCAAGAAGCCTGATTTAAATTCATGAATCCATGAAGCTAGTTTTTTCGTTTCTTTACGATCAATAAAAAGATCCAGAACTTTCGTCATCAATGTCTGCTGATCTTTTAAATGCTCAGGATATGCTTTATTAAAAGTACGTATGACAACTGAAGCCTTTTCATCAAGGCCAGCTTCGCGATAAATTTCGAATAGCTTTGGATAGATCTGTTCACTCTTCTCATCTCTTGGCCAGATTCCAACATGTTCAGTGTATGCAAAAATCAAGTATTTCTTGTTGAGGTCTTTTTCAATAACTTCCATTGCTGTAAGCGAAAGCAGTGAATTAAGCGCCTTTCGAGCAAGATCTTCATTCTTAGTAAGTTTAGCTTCATTTACGCAATCAATATAGGCAGGAGCAGCTTCTGTAAACTTACGTACCGAATAATATGTTTCTCCCCGGAAATATAGATATTCTACTTTCTTACTTGGATCCAAAGCGATGAGATGATTGAAAAAGTTTAGAACGATATTCATTTCCTGTTCTTTAAAACTTCCTCCATCTTCTTTCATATTCTTGGCAACTCTAACTTGAAGAAAACCGGCCAATGACCGCATTTTTTCAATTGAATCTTCTTTCAAGTCTGTTTTAAGCTTCAGTTTTTTATCACTGTCTGCTTTTTTATAATAAGCAACCATCGTGCGGGATGTCTCTTCATGATCAGCAAAGCGATTATAGTGGCGATAAAAATCCAAATAACTATGAAATAATTCTTCTTGGTAATGAAACCAGTCATTTTTATCAATTAATTTTTGAGCTGCTGCTAAAACAGCTTCTGTCTCACGTTCGTGGCCTTTTTCGGACGTTTTTTTCGCCATTGGCATAAGATACGGAATAGGATCTTTTTCGTTCTTTAAATAAAACTCAAGTCCTTCAAGTGGTCGACCGGCATAAACATAGAAAGAACCGACATTATCCAGAACCTGGTCATTGATATTTACATAAGCGCGGTCTTTTGAAAGTACATAAGAGTGACGGATAGACTTGATCGCCTTATCAAATTCTCTCACTTTTAGGTAACACCAAGAAAGGTTAAAATAATGTTTCGGTAACCATTCATCTTCCGTTTTTGTAATCACTTTTTCATAATAGCCAATAGCGTCCTGAAAACGTTTTTCGTTGTAGTAAAAATCAGCAAGTGCAGTCTCAGCGTGATGTCGTAGAGAGTGATGCGGATCCTTAACTAAAGAAATACATTCAAGCAGGTATTTTTCTGTAATATTGTCTAGGCCATAATCACGTGAGTTAATTGCCAAAGCAAATAGAACTTCTGAACGCCGACGAGCATCTGGATGTTCCTTCAGTAGTTTGCTACCAAATTCCTTTGTATACTGATAATACTCGCGTGTTTCCTTGAAAAAAGATTCTTTGTTTTTAGTTACATTAGCAACTTTAGATTTATCCATGAAATCTTTGTTGTTTTTCTCATGAATGAGTTTGAGTCTTTCCGAGTGAAGTTCAAGCATCCGATACTTGAGCTCTGATCCTTTGTGTTTGGCATTTTCCAGGATCCTCATTTCTTTAGAAACCAAAGTCATTAAAATTGTCCAACGATCCAAAGCCTTTGGAGCATTCGCTTCAACGTTGAAGCAAAAAATCATAAATAGAAACACTAAATTCATTTTATACATGGTCTAATTGGTGCCTTTAACAATAAATTTAAACTGCGAATAACCCGCAAGAGCAGAGTCATGCATGACTCTTTGAACGACTTGATAATCCATTTCCTTGTCGAAAACTAAGTTCACAAGTTCAGCATTGTATTGCTGCTTTTTAGTTCTATTATTCTCTTCGGTCTTTGTTCGCTCTTCCTTGAGTTTATTTGTCAGGATTATCATTTCTCCTGAAGCAGGCAGACGTCCTATCTCCTTGTTATTAAGGAAAACTTTGGCTTCCTTGTTGACCTGAACGACTGGCGCATATCTGGTCATATATTTTGAAGTTGAATCGGCCATATCAAGACCACTGGTCACATCCAGCTTTAAATCAGAGGCATTATAGCTCTTGAGCAAGAACACCAAAAGGATGGTCAAGATATCAAGAAGTGATGTGATATCGACATCCACTTCTTGTCTTTCACGTGTTCTTTGAAACTTCTTTTTCATTATTTGACCCCTGAGTTATCAAAAACGATTTGCTCAAAAAGTTTATCCTTACTATCTTTAGGCATCTGGGTGTTATCGATTAACGAAACCAGATTCTGAAAAGGAACTTTAGGATCAGTCTTAAGGATCATTGTATTTTCCTTAGGGTTCTGACGTTTAAGTTCCGAGAGATATTCCTTAATCTCTTTAGTTTGTGTAGAGGCAAATGATCTTGAGCGTGGGCTTCTTAATCCCGATTTCACCACTACCTGTTCCTTGGTAATTTCTAAAGTCAAATTCAGAGGATCCTTCTCGTCTTTTTGATCTTTAGCTTCCTTTGTCATAGGAAGAGATGAACCAATTTCAAAAACATCTACGAACTGTGCCGACATAAGAAGAAAGAAAATAAAGATAAACACTGAATCCAGAATAGGAACGAGGTTTAACTTTTCCGGCTTTTTTAATTTGCGTCCAACTTTCATAATCGTCCTTAATTAAGCAGCTTTATCATTAGAATTAGACTGAGTACCGGCCTTCTTCGTGCCTAAAAGATCAAGAAGCTTAACTGAATTCTCTTCAATTTCTTGGATCATTTTTTCACCCTTCGCCATGAGGTAAGAGTGAACAACCATTAATGAAATCGCTGAGATCAAACCAAGCGCTGTTGTATTCATCGCTACCGCAATACCTTCTGCGAGTAACTGTGCTTTTTGTGAGGCTTCTGCCTGAGCAACAGCAGCGAATGATTGGATCAGACCTTGAATCGTTCCTAGTAGTCCCAAAAGAGTTGATAAGTTCGCACAAAGTGCAAGATACGAAAGGCGTCTTTCAATCAGAGGAACGGTTTCAAGGATGCTCCCTTCTAGTGCATCCTGAATCTGCTCTTTCGATTGATTAGCTCTCTTAAGACCGTTTTTCATAACGAATGCATTTAGAGAAGTTGATTCTGAACAAGCTTGGATTGAATCCTGGACCTGATTTCCAATAACATGTTTTTTGATATTGGCCATGAGGCTTTTACCGTCGATGTCATACTTGAAGTAGTTCTTCAGTCTTTCCACTGCCAGTGCGATTCCTACGCACCAAACGATGGCAATAATCCACATAAAAATACCGCCATCCACCATGAAGCGTGCTGTCCATTGAAGAAATCCTTCTTGCTGTACAACTTGCGCGGCTACTTGTTCCATATTAAATCCCTCCAAGGATAGAATTGAAGATTGAAAAGAAATTGAATTTCTGGTTGATTGATTTTGATTGTAGAGAATGTAAAAATACAGTTTGTTTCATTTTTTTATGAAACAAGAACTAGTCTTGTGGCTTTTTTCGAATTGAGCATCAACATACGTGCAGCTTGAAATAACGTCCAACAACAAATTCGAAAAAAATGTCTTTTGGTTAACTTTGCACATTCTACGCTTTACAAAAAAGATTTCAATGTAGAAATAAAAGAATTGTCACGAATTACTTAAGTTAAGCGAAGTTGATAAATTGTGCCTCTAAAACAGTGCTCTTTAAAAAGATGTGTGACAACTTTTCAAGGCTAAAAACGTGAACTAACTAGTCGTAAAGACTAGCGAAGAGACTCGATATCTTTTTTTATAAAAGTATCAAAATCTTTTCGTGAATAAAGATCAAGTTCAAAACGTTTCCGATCTCTTTCACGAACAGAAATATCTCCAGGCGCGATTAGCTGCCCTTTAACTTCTAAATTACCTAAATCAAATTTCTCATATTTTTTATACTGGTAGATCACTTTCTGATCCTGCCCATTTGCTTCACCAATAATATAAAAACTAACTAACATTGCGAAGATCTTCATGATTTACTCCCCTGCGCCTTCCGTGCGTACGGTCTGACAACTTGATTTAAGACCCAAAGAATAGTCTCCCAATTCATCTCCCCAGAACTCACCTTCAAATTTCCAGAACTGTTCAAAACGTGATCGTTTAACGTTGGAATAGTCCCCTCTGCTTCGAGTATTCACCAGCTGGCGACTTGAATACACCAGGTCTTTCTGACGTGATAAGACCTCAAGGTTTACTTTGAAAAGCTCTGAAGAAAAGAAAGGGACAGTTTCAAGAAAACTAAAGATATCGGTTTTAGCGTTGTAGTTAATCTTGTTTATCATATTTTCTTTCACTGATGCGAGATGGCCCACAAAAGCATCCTGAGCGGCTTTCTTCTCATTTTTCTTGATACGAATAATTTCCTGATCGATTTTATGGATACTATTAAAATCAAGACTAAAGCGAGTCTGCTTTTTCAAGCGAGTGACAATGTGCTGAACAAAGTCCTCATTTTTCTTTAATTCATCTTCAGTCTTAAACATTAGGTCGTAAAAATAATTCTGGGAGTTTCTATTTTTTCTCAAGACTTCTTCGAGTTGATTGAAGCGAGGCCGATAAAATTGATAATACTGATTAATGACGATCAAACTATCTTCATAAAGACATAGCCTGAAATACGCTAAGGCGGTTAAATACTCCGCCTCTGGGAAGAAGTAAGTATCGAGGAGCGGTGACTTGTATGTAACAAGCAATCCAAGCGCCCGGTTAAAATCACCAAGCTGATAATGGGCCCAGGCCTGCTCCAAAATAATGTAGGGCCACTTATATGACTGCTTAGGGATCTGGCCATAAGCAACTAGTGACTCCTTATATTTTCCCTCTTTATATAAGCGTCGAGCTTTATTTGTGAGGCAAATTTCATAAATCATACGGTAATAACGTTTAATTTTTACGCCATCAGCTTTGCCTTCCTCTTTTTCTGCAGCTTTTTGGCATAAAGTATAATTTTCTTCTTCTTGTTTAAACTGATCTAAATTACCGTGAACTTGTGCTGTAAGTAGCAAAGCCTCTGGGTAATATCTATGATCTAAATGAACTTTCCCAAAGTACTCGAGAGCTTTCTTATATTCTTTCTTTTGAAAATATCTCCGCGCTAATATGAAACGAGTTGAGGAAGTCGGATATTTTTCTAGGAGTGTATGCTCGTAATCTTCCAACAGCTCAATTCCAGTAAAAAACAAAAGCTTCTCCAGTCTTTCAACTGTCTCCACCTTGATTTCCTTGGAATAAGTTTCCATGAAAAATTCATTCAAAGCCGAATAATAATATTTTTTCTTTTCTAAGTTTTCAGAAAGCGTCTGCCCAAAGGCAGAGTAACTCATGATAAATAACAGAAACCATTTCATGCCTGATCCTTAGTATGAAAATCCAATGCTAATAATAAGATCCTGGTTAGACCGAAAAGTGTCTTTGGACTTTTGCCCATTTTTATTTGGACCAGGGGCCTTGTAATGTTGTTGCATCCATTCGACACCCAAGTGGACATTTTCTTTTAGGTGAAACTTAATATTGGTTTTCCATACTGCTGCATTATAGGATTCTTTTGCATAACTCGATTTTAGATTTGTATCATCGACTGTTGTTCGGTTACTTTCAGCATTGATTTTTGAAATACCCAAACCAAAAGACCAATCAAAGTAAAAGATATGATTAAAAGTATTAATCTTTCCGTAAAATGGTGACCACACCGCCATGGCGCCATAACTTGAATTGAAACGACGAACAAATGGATCTGCACCGTTGATATCCCTGACGTTGCTCCAATTATCATTGTTCTTGTTACTGTACTGATTATAGAAGACCTCTAGTCCCCAATCTTCGTGAATAAAAAAGCCACCTTTAACACTAAGCCCTTTGGTGTCCTGAAAAGTAGAAGTGAAATTTGATAGATACCCCAAATCCATATAAAAAGTGTGTTCCTTCTTATAGATTTTGTTTTGTAGCACATAAACTTTTTTATCTGGATCAAGCCAGAGGAAGTCGTATAACGACTTCTCTCCGGCATGTGTGTTTTTTGAAACGAAAAGCACTACTAAAGCTGTGGCTAAAGCGATTTTCAACATGGGGTCCTCTTATTTAACGTAGTAAACTCTAATTTCAGCACCAACAGGAGGCAAAGAGTTTTGATTAAATTTTATCGAACGTGTAGCTGAATCGTATACATAATTGCTACTTTCGACCCCATTTACATAAACTTTTAAAGTACCAGGAATTGGATCATGGTTAAGAGCAAAACTATCAAGTAGATTGATAATACTTTCGCCCATAGCGCTTAAAACACCGTGAAAATCTGATCTGATATCTGCAATCATCCCAGCAGTATTATTAGAGGCTTCTTTATAGCGTTCTGAACCAGTGGTAATACCGTTTGAACAACAATTCGTATTATTTACGTCAACTACTGAATAAACTTTAACCAAACCATTGTTGCTCTTAAAAGATTTCAAATAATCAGAGTACTCTGCAACCGTTTTTGATGACTGGTCTTCCTCATCAGAAACAATCACTACAGCAAGGTAAGCATCTTGACGCACAAACGAATTAGCATATTTCTCCATAAATCCTTCAGAAGCAGCTAGTCCTTTTTCATTACCAGACCCACTAGTCCCAACATTAATCATGGAATTGAAATCTTCTTTAAATTTTGCTTCATCTGCGCGAGCTTTAGCAGAAGTTAATTCAACATCAGAACCGGTAACCATTTTACCTTTCTTAGCAGCGGTACTTGCATCAGTAGTTGTAATTGCCATTTTGAAATCGACATCTTTATTAATGAACTCATCAATAAATGAACTAAAGTTTGCTCCAAGAGCTGCTTGTTCATCATTCATTGAACCAGAGTTATCGATAATCCAAACGATATCAAGCTTCTTGGTTTGTTCAGCTGTTTGGTGAAAAATTTCAAGCTTACATTTAGGCTCAAGGCCTATCGTAGGATTTGATTCATCCAGGTGGTCAGCATCATTGCCGTGACCATTGTTACAATCACCGTAAGTTCCACCTGTTGTTCCACCAGTTGTTCCACCAGTAGTTCCACCAGTAGTTCCGCCAGTTGTTCCACCAGTAGTTCCACCAGTAGTTGAACCATCAGTTCCACCTACAGTTGAACCATCAGTTCCACCTACAGTTGAACCATCAGTTCCACCAACTGTTGAACCATCAGTTCCACCAACTGTTGAACCATCAGTTCCTCCGACAGTTGAACCATCAGTTCCACCAACTGTTGAACCAGTAGTTCCACCAACTGTTGAACCATCAGTTCCACCTACAGTTGAACCATCAGTTCCACCTACAGTTGAACCATCAGTTCCACCTACAGTTGAACCATCAGTTCCACCTACAGTTGAACCATCAGTTCCGCCAGTAGAAGAGCCAGTGGTGGAACCTCCAGTTGTCCCACCATCAACCCCACTGTCCACTCCACCAGAAGTCCCTCCGATATCAACCGTTCCATCGGGTGTACCGGAAGTTGGAGTTTCTAAAAACTCTTTTGCGTAAAACTCGTCCTTGTTACACGCTGAAATTGCTAATAATAATGAAAGGATAAATCCAAGATTTAAAACTCTGGTCTTCATGACTAGACTCCTTTAGGAGCGCTAGAGTACAAAAGTATTTTACTGCTTCAAAAGAAACACTTTACTGTAATTCTTGAAACAGACTTTTGGCCTTGCGGTTTTTCTCGATTTTGGGATCAACAAACGTGCAACTTTTAAATAACGTCCAACAACAAAATCTTGAAAAAAATGTGTGAGAACTTTTTCAATACTACGCTTTTCAATTTCAATATCAATATACGTTTTAATAAAAATCAAGAAGAACAGGAGTTGTGAACCTTTACATTGGCCTTGAGAAGAAGTGTTGGCAGTACGTAATTTCAAGGAGCTTGAAAAATTGGCAACTAAAAACCTAGGCCAAGTGCTCGATGTTTCGATTTATCCATGCTCATCCAGACCTGATTGACCTTATCAAAATCACTGCCAACTACTAACTCACATAAATGATTTTGGGATTTGAAAGGGTATCGATTGAAGAAATTCATCATTTTCATTTCTTTTAAATGAATCTGATTCACCTTGGGACATTGAAAGATATAACTACCAACATAGGTAATCTTGTCTTTTTTAAGTTGAAAGATGAACTGCTTACTTGCGTTCATGATTGAAAATCGTTTTCCACCTAAAATAAATCCAGTCACTTGCCAGTGTCCTGGGGCCAATTCCAGCTGGGACAAAGTCTTGTCCATGAGAACAGTTTCTTCTTTCTGATTTTTAACATTTAGAAGAATCAACTCAATGCCCAGAGGCTCTATGACATGAAAGATGGCCCGGGTTTTACTCATTTCTGTATGCTTTTTTTGAGTTTCGACCGAAAGAACAGGTTGAGCTGGGGCACTCACCGTATTTTTATGAGCACAACTGACAAAAATAGAGAGAACCAAAGCAAAAAAGACTGTGTTTTTCATGATGAACTATATTATGACACCTTCATCCAAATAGGCTAGATTTACGTGCAAATGACAACCTCTGTTTACGCTCTTACTACAAGTGATTGGGCCAACGCCTTCGAAAAAAAGGGATTTCCCCTTACAGGCCTTAATTATTGGCTCGACGGACTTTATAAAGATGCCACCTTATGGAATCGCCACGTCGCTTCCAATACAGTTGAATCGTTTCATCAGGATTACGACTTTGGCCTTCCAGAGATTTCTAAGATCTTAAAATCTGATGATGGAACAGTAAAATTTCAAATGCAATTCAAGGATCAATTAGAAGTTGAGACAGTGTTGATTCCTTTTCATAAAAGGTACAGCATTTGCTTATCTACCCAAGTTGGCTGCGCGATGAATTGCAGTTTCTGCTATACCGGGACTCAAGGTCTTAAGCGCCATCTTACTGCTGGTGAGATTGTCGGCCAGTACCTTAAGGCCTATCAATGGCTGATCCAAAATGATGACAAAGCACTCAAGCCAAATATCGTTTTTATGGGTCAGGGCGAGCCCCTACATAATGTTACTGAGGTTCAAAAAGCGATTGATGTTTTCATTGATACAAAACTCGTTGGTTTAGGCAGACGGCAGATGACTCTTTCAACAGTTGGATATTTGCCAGG
>JBILYY010000198.1:0-5283 GCA_044377495.1 Bacteriovoracaceae bacterium
AAACGACCCTGACGGCAAAAAAGCAAAAGCGACCGTCAAAATTGAGGGCACAAAAGAAGGTCAAGACGCCGTAGTTGTTTGGACCGGTGGTAAACCAACCGAAGGACTACCGAATGAAATAATAGTCGATAGAGTTAAGGGAGCAAATACAAATGTATCCGTGACCTTTACAATTGGCGCCCCAGTTAAAGAAGGCGATAAAGCACTTACTTGTCCGGGTGTGATCGATATGCTTACTGAAACTGATCCTGCTGCACCTGCAATTGAGGCTAAAGCAGAAGCCCCACTCGCTACATCTGTAATCGTAAATGCTCTTGTTACATTTGGTGGTGAAGATAAAACGAAGGATCTACCGGCAGACTATAAAATCTCTTGGACACGTAGTGCGCTTGCAACAGACGCTAAGAAAGAAGAGACTAAGACCGTGGCGATCCAAGATGACAAGAAAGATGACAAGAAAGAAGACAAGAAAGAAGACAAGAAAGAAGACAAGAAAGAAGACAAGAAAGAAGACAAGAAAGAAGACAAGAAAGATGATGAGAAGAAGCCTGAAGTCAAAACCGTTGAAGTCAAAACGTCAACAGACCCATCAGTCACCGCAGACCGTCTAAAAGAAGTTTACGATATGTGTGCTTCCCTAATTGATGACAAGGGAGCATCCGCCGCGGGCCCAAGTTGCGTTACGATTCCCGCTATCGAAGTTCCAAAACCAGTGAATCAAAATAACTATGGCCCAAATAATGGCCCTGTTAATAATGGACAAAGTGCTCCAATCTTTTTTGCTCCTAAGAACACAGCTGCTGGTGGGATGCTCTAAATTTAAAATTCGAAGATTTCGCCGTCTTTTTCTAAAACTCTCAGACGCTTTTCATTAAGCTCTGAGAGTTCTCTCAAAATAACTTCCCGATAATTTGGCTTCAGATGAGTTAAAACGATAGGAATATGCGGAGGCATTTTGGTTATCTCAACTTCAATACTTGATGGTGTATGGTGATCCGATGCGACTGCTATACCCTTAAGAGCATTGGGGAAACTCACATCAGTAAAAATCGCTTTGAGATTTTTTATTTCTCGCGCTATCTCCCAAATTCTATCTGTCGCGGCAGTATCCATGGTGAATAGTACGGAAGTATCATTATGTTCAATAATAAATCCCATTGAATCATTAGGATGTTGAGTTTTAACTGGAATGATTGAATAATCTTTGATTTTCAATTTCACTTCTGGCTCAATCGCATTTATTTGAATCGTGGGTTTTTTATCATTTGGGAGCACCGTAAAATCAGGCCAAATCGTATCATTAAATAAATGCTCTTTTAAAATCCTCCTCACCGTCTCATGTGTATAAACCTGAAATGGAGACTTTCTTAAACCAAAACAATTATCACAAATAAAAGCGAGATCTTTAATATGATCAAGATGAGAATGTGAAATAAGTATGTGATCAATTTTTGATTGCCCTTCTACACTCAAAGCAGACGCGATACATCCCGCATCAATAAGTAAATCGCCATTAATTAAAAATGATGTGGCGGAGTAACCTCGAGAGAGTCCTCCATGGCCACCTAGAACATGAATCTTCATTAAGAGATTTTAAATGTTTTCGTATGGAATTTCACCTAGTCCCTCTTTTGCCGGGTCATCTCCGAATAAACTTCCTTAGTCGGCCGGTCAAGTATGATGCCTAATAACTTGGCGAGGCTTTTTGGGCCACCCTGGTTCGATAAAATTTCTTGTGCTAAATCTCGAACTTCCTTTCCTAACTGGGTAACAGCAACATTTCGGTGAATGAGAAAGATAAATTCACCTTTAAACATCGTAATCTGCTTCTTGGCCTCTTTCCAATCACCTGCCTTAAAACGAACAACCTGCTGAAACTTCTTCGACAACTCTCGAACCACAGCGACGCTAAAATCGGGATGAAGCTCTGAGAGTTCATCAAGCGTCTCTTCAATTCTTGTGGGTGCTTCAAAAAAGATATGAGTCCCATAGTTCGTTTCATTAAAAATTTTTGCTCTCTTTCCACCTTCTCTTGGAAGAAAACCGTGAAAATGAAAAGGAATCGGAGGAAGACCAGAAAGCTCCAAGGCCATAATGGGTGAAGAAACCCCTGAGAAAGATTCGACTTCTATTCCCTTTTCATGGGCCGCAACAACCAAAGGATAGGCCGGGTCTGAAACAATCGGACTGCCCGCCTCTGAGGCAACATACAAGTCCCCTGCGCCAACCAGCTCTAATAGTTTTTCTACTTGGGAATTTTCAGATTGATCATGAAGTGAATGAATCCTTTTTCCGCTAACAGATATTCCTACATGGTTCAAAAGTTCACGAAATACCCGAGTATCTTCCACTGCGAATGTCTCACCATGAGTTAAGGCTTCGAGAACCCGCGGAGTTAAATCCCCTAGATTCCCAATTGGTGTGTTTAACAAGATGATTTTTCCCACTCTGATACCCTTTCTTATTTCATGTTAGAATTCTTATGTTACCGGGCAATCACCAAGGAGAAAACCCCAATGAGCATGAAGGCCAATGTTTTAAGAGACGCGAATGGAAATATTATCGTTCATATGCAAGGGGATTTAAACTATGATCATAGTTATCCACTTAGAAATGAGCTTCAACTAATCGCTAAGAATAATCCTAATACCAAAATCACACTTGATTTGGGCGCCATAGACTTCGTTGGTTCATCAGGTATTGGTCTTTTCATTGAAACAGTTAAACTGTTAAAAGAAACTCAGCATCATAATATCAACCTTTGTAACGTTAAACCTGAGTTCTTGAAAATTTTCAAACTCTACTCGCTTAATGAAGCTGAATACGTAGCAGAATTGATGAACTTTGATAATGATGAGACAGAAAACTTAAACACGCGTTATGGAAACCGATCACAAACATTCGAAAACTAAACGTTGATAACTCTCAAGGCCTGCAGCTTCAAAGTTGCGGGCCTTTTTTTTTTCTTAAAAATTATATTGAAATACGTTCATTTGAATTGGTGGTAAATTTCCACCCTTTTGTTTCTCAGAATCAAATGTGAAGGACTGGTTTTGCATGTGTTCCTGCATCACCTGAAAACGATCAAAAAATCCACCACGCTTAGTTCTATCATCTGGATTTGCTTCTCCACCTTCCTCAGAATTATACTCATCACCATATACGTCGCTTGATTCTTGATATGGTGAGGCATCATCTTGATAACTACCCACTTGCTTTTGATGATGTGAAATTAGAACGTATGCCCCAAAAATTAGACCCGCATACAAACCTAAGGAAGCACCTTTAGCAACCGCACGAGAAGTATTACCAAAGGCCATTGTGGCAAAACCTAAAAGTGCACCACCAGCAACTCCGTAACCGGCCATGGTAAGTATCGCTTTGGCCTTTGCTGGCATTTGTGCATGCGCAGTTTGGGGCTTGATTATTGCCAGAGTAAGGAAGAAAACAAAAAACAAACTTAAGAATTTTCTCATGATATTAGGTTAATGAATCTTGAGACTTTTTGCAAAAGATAAAGAGCGCTGTATCCGACAAGGAAAGTATCCTATTTAGTTCTCAAACTCAAAAGTCTCGTCCGATGTCCAAAAAGGCCGGCCAGAAAATGCTGAGAAGAAAATAATCTTTTCTTCTGACCTCTCTGCATCTGCTCTTCGCCCATGGCCGAACTCTTCACTTCCCCTATCTCAACTACCCAGCCTTCACTGTCCCTAATGACCCGGGCCAGGTCAAGTTGACCTAAGTTTCTTAAGCGTAAAAGACTGGGCGAAACCAAAAGCGGTATTCCTTTGGAGTGGAACCCAAGGGAAGCCTTAATTTCATTTCTATGACCTGACAAATTCTTTAACACCCTTAAAGGTTTTCCGATGGATGAGGCAGGGGCCATAATCTTTAATGGCTTCTCGATGCTTTTTGGTTGGGTAGCCGTAATGTTTGTTAAAACCGTACTGGGGATAAAGTTCATGCATTGCCCTCATATATGCATCACGTTTTTCTTTGGCAATGATGGAAGCCAAACCAATCAGAAGAGATTTTGAATCGCCCTTAATAATAGGTATCTCGTTCCAAGGAGATTTTTTTATACCCCAACGAAGTTTCATATGGCCGTCGATGAGAACTGTTGTTTGTTTTTTTTTCGAAATCGAAAGAAACTCTGAAGCCTCTTTCATCCCCCTAAGACTAGCGGCAAGGATATTTTCCTGGTCAATGATTTCGTGATCCATCTCCCAAGTGACGTAACTTATTTCAATACCTTTAAAATTGAGACACCCTTTTTCACGAAAAGACAGATCTTCAATCCCAAGATCTTTTAAAATCTTTAATCTATCAAGAGATGAAGTCTTCTTTGAATCTTTAATCCCTTTTGACTTTATAAATTTTAAAAGTTTTTTAAGTGATTCCTGATTTTCAATCAAAACTCGAATTGCACCAACCACCACTGGTCCTCCGAGTGGTCCACGTCCGACTTCATCAGTCGCGATTATTTGCTGGGGAAATACAGGGATTAGTTTCAGCTCGATCATAGAACTTAATTACATTACTTTTTAGGCAAAAAAAAGGGGCCCTTTACAAGGCCCCTTTCTTTTTAACTCGATCTCGAGATTAGTCGCGATTGTAATCAATAGCAATTCGAGCAGCTTTACCTGTTCTAGTTCTCAAGTAGTTGTGTTTAGCGCGACGAGATTTTCCTTTAGAGATAATCTTAACGCCTTCAACTGCAGGAGAATGGAATGGGAAAACACGCTCAACGCCCACGCCGTCAGAAATCTTACGGACGCGGAAGTGACCATTCATTTGACCAGGGTGCTTCATGGCTATGCAAGTTCCTTGGAAATTTTGAATACGAGTTTTTTCACCTTCTTTAATTCGAACGGCTACTTCAACTGTGTCACCAGTTCTGAATGCAAGAATGTTTTTTGCATTCGGGTTAGCATGGAGCTTTTCAACAACATCTACTAAATTCATAACGTCCTCTCTTATGACGAGCCTTCCTTACGCGCAACATGTGGCCAGAGGGAAGGGAAAACAGCAAGCAAATATGCATGCCAGTTAATTTATGAGATCAGAGGCTTCTAGCAAGTCGATCACAATAAATTGCGACCGCTGATCGAACAGACAAATGATTATATCCGTCATTTGCTATGCCAAATATTGGCTCTAGCCGAAAATCGGCTTGTTCAGTTACTGAAGCAGTTAATCCCCAACCAGTACCAAATAACAAGAACATAGGGGTTTCGTCAAGCCGAATTTTTGCGATGAGTTCCTTTTCTTTTCCATCATAGC
>JBILYY010000084.1:0-14471 GCA_044377495.1 Bacteriovoracaceae bacterium
TACATAGGCATCATTGATGATTCCCTTGCCTTGACGCATTGACTTAACTTCTGTTCCCAAAAGGGAAATACCACACTCGTACTTCTCTTCTAGGAAGTAGTCATAACCAGCACGCTGATTTTTACAGATAATTTTGACACCCATTTAGTACATCCAGCTAAGTCCTAAGCTCAGGACGTGGATCATACCACCAACCGTGTAACCTGGCGAACCGATCTTTGAGCCCGCAGTCTGGCCATCTTCTTGATTTGGAGTCTTTTCAATTTTATTTTGCCTTAATAGATGTGCCTGATAGGTAAAATCGAGGGTCAGATCTTTGCCATAAATTGAAAATAGATGCGCTAGTCCAACAGACCCAACATGTTTATCTACATCAATAGTATTACCAGCATTTTTTAAATTATGAGTGTTAAGTGGGGACTGACGATAGAAGTATCCAAATTTCGCCTTCCACTTTTCATGAATCTTAGTTTCATAACCTATTTTAGGAATAAAAATATTTCTCAGCTTAAGAGTCTCAAAATTCTTTGAACTATTAACGGCACCTGCATTCTTGGTGATTTTCAAATTTGATGATTCAAAACTTTCCCATTGTTGATAATCAAGTGAGAAATACATTTGACTATCACCCAGGTCAATTTGATGACCTAATCTAATTGTCATAGGGTCGTAAAAAAGAAGCGAAGTTAAATCCAAGTCAAATTGAAAGGCCGCACCCGATGCAATCTCAGTTTCACTTATGGCCCTACTTTTAAAATTTGATTTCATTTCCTGCTGAAAATTCAAATAACTCATTTGATTTTTTGTTTTTTTGGCAACTGAGAGAAGTGCACCCACAGAAGGTTTGGCATTATAGCTAAGCTTGCCCAAGCTATATGTGCCAGACGTAGTGTGAGTAACAAAAAAGGCTTCGCCATTGGTTTGAATTCCGGTGTGAACTCCGGCAGAGAAGCTCCAGTCATCAAAGGATTGAGCTAAGTTAAAGTTAATAGTGGGACGACTAAAACGATTCGCATACATAACATATTGTGGGGCATAGGGATCGCCTGTATCCGCTTCCATTACCCGATCAACAGGCGCAAATAAACTAAAATTAAATTTTGGGCCTTCTGGAGCAAATAGTGGAGTTGAAAAATGTATCGCCATCAGCATACTAGGTTTTGGATTTACCTGAAAGTTTCCTGTTTCATTTGTATTTACAGTGTTGGTTGTGTTTTTTGTTACTACGTTATGGATATTCTTAAAGTCCGTATCAACATAAAAAAAATCAAAACTAAACTGGGTAGATTTTGAATATCCTAATAAGGAAGCAGCATAATAGTTATTCGCGGCTGATTGTTTTTGGGCCTGATTTCCAATTGCAATACTACCTGCAGAAGCTCCAAACAATTCCGGAAGTGATGCGTGGGCTAATGAAATATAACTAAGAAGAATAACGAGAAGAAATTTCATAGAGTTTTAATACTTGATTAAGGGTTAAGGCTTCCGCCCGGATTTCCATCGAAAGACTTGTTTGTTCCATAGAATGGATTGCTTTTTCGGATCCCCATTCCTTGCGTAAAATTCCACCCAATTGCTTACGGCGGTTGGCAAAAATAAGCCGGATGAAAACTTCAAAAGAATCAATTTCACTAAGAGGGACAAGAGGAATGGCCTTGCGCTTAAAGTTTAAAACTTGAGAGTCCACTTTTGGTGGAGGAATGAAAGCACCAGGAGGAGCATATACCACATGAGATAAATCAAACTGTGTTTGCATTAAGACGTGAAGTGATCCCATGGCATTTCGTAAATCATTTGGAAGAATTTTTTGAGCAACTTCTTTTTGATACATGAGAGTCATTTGCGTAATTTCTGGAATGCGAAGGAAGGCCAGAGTCAAAGGAACACTAACGTTGTAGGGAAGATTAGAAACAAGCCAGATTGATTTGAAGTTCCTGGTTCTTAAAAAATCAGGCCAGTTAAATTCCAGTGCATCTTGGCGAAAAATATTTTCAGCCCCCACAACAGGAGCTAAAATTTCAACAAAACGTTCATCCATTTCGATAACAAAAATGGGTTTTCCATAAGCAGCTAAATGAGGTGTTAGAACGGCAGGACCGGGACCTACTTCTACAATAGCGTCGCATCCATTAGGAAGTGGTGAGGTAATCTTTTTAATTACAGTTGGGCTATTAAGAAAATGCTGACCAAAACTTTTATTAGCGGTAGGAAATCTTCCCATTACTTCTTCTCCACATATCGGCTTTGAGCATCCAGCGCAAGACATTCGGGGAAACTGACGGCAAGATCTGGAACTCTCGCGGCCCAGTTGGCGACCATGCCCGCATTATCTGTACAGAAAGGAGGAGATACAAAATGTACGTTTTTAAAATGTTTTTGCATCACGGCCCTAAGGCGTGAGTTGCACGCCACGCCGCCACCAACGACGATTGGAGTTTCAAAATTTTTAACTTTCAAATTGAGGATTTTTTCAATAATTTCTTCGGCCTTGATTCTGAGTGTTTGAACAATGGCTTCTTGGTAAGCCGCACATAAGTGTGGGAGTTCAGTCTGAATTTCTTCGCGAGTCATCTTTTCTAGTCTTACCTTCAGCGAAGTCTTAAGACCTGAGTAACTCATTTTTCCTGGACGATCTCTCATGTAGCTAATGGGAAAAGAATATTTTGTGGCATCACCGTTCTTGGCGATATCATCAATAGTTTTCCCTGCAGGATAGCCAACTCCTAGAATCTTTCCACCCTTATCAAAAGCTTCACCGGCAGCATCATCGAGGGTATTACCGATGACATCCATTTTATTTGGCCCAGTAACCCAAAAGAAAACAGTGTGACCACCGCTAACTAAAAGTCCGAGGTAGGGATAAGAAACTTTTTCTGTAATGTGGATTGCTTCAAGATGTGCAAAAAGATGATTCACTGGCACGACAGGAATTTCGAGTACCAAAGCAAAAGTTTTTGCGAGATTTATCCCTGTAAGCAGAGAACCGATTAAACCCGGGTGAGTGGTCACTGCAATCTCATCAATTTCCTCGGCTTTGACCCCGGCTTCCCTGAAAGAAACTTCTAATAAAGGAGGGATCGCCTTTACATGACTTCTGGCCGCTAATTCAGGCACAACTCCACCCCATTTTGAGAGGAGGAAATCTTGGTTGTAACTATTGAGTGAAAGTATTTTTTGACCGGATGATGTTACTTCCATAATGCAGACAGAAGTGTCATCACAGCTCGTTTCTATTCCAAGAATAATTTTTCGAAGGTTGTTTTTCAAATCCACTACATTTCTTTTTTGGCCTCTTTAGCCTCTTTTGATCCTGCGTAGTCTTCAACGACTTTTGCGTAAGCTTCTTTCGCCTCATCTTTTTTACCCATCTTCTCTAAGTTTTGTCCGATGAATAGAAGGCTGCTGGCCGCGAGTGATGATTTTGGATACTTCGAGTAGATCTTGCTAAAATAGATCAAAGATTTTTCATAGTTCTTGATATAGTACTCAACCTTACCGAGTCCATGGAAAACTTTATTATGGTCACCCAGAGATAATTCGGGATGATCAATTAGTGTTTCAAGTTCTGACTTTGCATCTGCGAAAGCATCTTGCTTAATTAAACCGAGGGCGTGGGCCAATTCACTTTTTGCGCTTTTTTTTTGCGACTTATTGCCAGTTGATACATGGCTTAGATTGGCAGTTACTTTTTCAATGAAGGCGCGCTGTTCTTTTAGTTCGTTTTGAATTTGTAACAATTGCGCACTCTGAGCTTCTTGCTGAGTTTTGATAACTCCCATGTTCTCGCTCATTTTATTTATTGCTTCAGGATCAATTTTTTTGTTTTTATGTTCAAGCTCATCGATACGACCATTCATTTTATCTAGCTGTGACTGAATGTCTTTCATTTGAGAGACCATATCTGCCACCAGACCCTGAGAGTCTTTCATCTGCTCAGACATGCTTTCTACGCGTTTTTCTCGATTAACCTGTTCTGCTGTTTTAATACAAGAAAGAGATAAAACTAATAGAAAAAAGTAACTTAAGAATTTCATACTATTGAACCTTTTATGGATTGATTAAATAATACTATCTCAAAGATTATTAACTTGGCAGGAATTTTACTTATTCGGCATTGCCTTCGAGGGCTTTTTTTCTGACGGCCGAGTATTCGGCTTGCTCAGAGTACTTCTTAGAAAGGATGGCATATTCTTTTGCCTTATTAAAATACTTCCTGCGATAAGATGATTTGGCCTTAAGGTAGTAATCCTCAGCTTTGCGAAAGAGACTTGATGCGTGAACGTCAGCTCCGGATTCTTTGGCGGCCATGAAAGCGGCTTGGGCAAGACTCATTTCTATTTTAGGGCGTGTGGTAGTTAAACCACACGCGCTTATAACAAAGAATAGAAGATAGGTAAGCTTCAATTAGGTCTTATTTAGCAGTTACAACGAAGTTTGCGCGACGGTTTTTAGACCATGCTGATTCGTCATGACCTTCAGCAAGTGCACGCTCATTGCCGTAAGAAATTGTTGAAATTCTTTTTGCTTCAACACCCATTGCTACGAGGTAGTCACGAACAGCTTTTGCACGACGCTCACCTAGAGCTAAGTTATATTGACGTCCACCGCGCTCATCGCAGTGACCTTCAACTTGGATATCAACATTTGCATTTGTTTTAAGAAATTCAGCATTTGCTTTCATTGTGTCTTTAGCAGATGACTCTAGGTTAGAAGATTCGAAAGCAAAGTAAACTGTCTGAAGTCCGCCGGCTTTGTTTGAATCAGAATCACCATTTAAGTCAAGTGAAAGACCGCTGTTAGCACCATTAGCGCCATCTGCGCCTGCATCTTGAGCATTTTTTGGTCTGTTAGAAGAACAACCTACTGCAAGAAGTGTAACCAATAGTGTTGTGAAAAAAGCACGAGTAAACATGAAACTTCTCCTTTGAAGTAGGGCAATATTTGAAATTTAAATTAGCTTTGCCATTATGCCGACATGAGTGTGTTATTTGAAGTAAAAACTGATCTACGGGGTAAGACTTTATTACAAATTCCCGTCATAGGTTTGACGTTAAATTGAAATAGTAGTTTGAAATTTGACATGTTGAATATTTCAGGTCCGCGTTAAGCGTTTGATTTTGTTTTGTTGTTTTTAATCGCAAAGAAAAACATAGGTGGCATACAGTTTGCAGATATAAGTTTGTGTGTGTGTTGGAGTTAAAAAAAGGATTTTTTTAGCTTCTCCTTTGTTTCTCGTTAAAAAAAGCCCATCTTTCTGATGGGCTTTTTTTTTGTCTTAAAAGCATTCGTAGAGAAATGAGCCGAGTGTTCGCATACTCATCATTGAGAGAGTGTCATATACAGGGTTCAATTCGTAAAAGCCCACGATTCGTTTTCCTGAATAGGGAAGATTTTGATAAAGCTTCCAGATTTTGTTCAATTCTGTTCGATTCAGGCCATTACCGTTTACTGCACTTACTCCAGGCATATCAGCACCGTTTAAGGCATCAGCATCTAAGCTGAAAACCACGACCGTTTTTGAATCAATGATTGCCCCTATGGCTTCGAAAAAGTTAGAAATCTTTTCAACCTCATTCAATTCATGGCGCCAGAGAATCTTGAAGTTACCTTTACTAAACGGACTCAAAGTCGTTTTGGAGTTTGAAAGTTCAAGAAGACCAATTTGAAAGAGGTAAAATTCCCCTTGAAATTCATCCGCAAATTGTCTGAATGGAGTACCAGAATGAAAATCATTATCATTTCGAGTATCAGCATGTGCATCAACATTTACAACAATCACTTTCTCGTACTCAAGGCCAATTGCCGATAGGAGCGGATAAATGTGATCGTGACCGCCGCCTAGGTGACAAATGAAGGAGGGTTTAGTCGTTTTGATAACATGGCCTATGCGCAGGGCTTCTGATTTTTGGGCTTGATGAAAATCGCTCTTTTCTTCATTTTCTGATGAAACTTCGATTTCTTGAAAAATCTTGTTTTCAAAGGCCTGACCGACATTCAGTTTTTTGAAATAGGAAAGGAAGGACTGGGGGCCAAGTCGGGCGCCATTTCTTCCTCCATTTCTTTGTACGCCAATGTCAGATGAGCTCTTAAGGAAGACAAAATCGCAGTGAGAGGCTTCTTCGGGCATAAAAAGTGACGCCAGAGAATCTTTAAATCGTTTTTGTGATTGAGTGATGGGTTGCTTCGTCATAAAATAATTAAAATTCCATTGGTTAACCTAAATGACGTTGTCAAATTTTGCTTGGACTGACAAGACTTCTGTGAAGTGGTTCATTATGCTCCCTACTGGACATGAGGGTCCCTATTCCCTTTTGTCCTTAATGAAGCGTAAATTATCCCCAGAGGTTAAAGTTTGGGCAGAGGGTCTTCCTGAAGCCATCTTGTTTAAAATTGCGGTTAAAAATTCTCAAGAAATCATCGAGGAAGTAATAAAAGTGATGGAACCTGCAGAGGAAGATGAAATTCCACCTTTGCCTATTCCATCAAGGGAAATTGAATTCATCCCTCCGGTTCCGGAAACTAGAAGTTACGAAGAGAAGACAGATACTTCTCCGGAAAAAAATTATAAATTTCAAAAAGTATTTGGCTTAGTTTTGGGTGTCACTTTGGTCGTCTTCTTTGGACTGAAAGAATGGGTTAAAACCCAGGAAGTTTTTTCATTCAACAGGGCAGCTGGAATGTCCACTGAGTTGTTTGAGAGAATTAATTCTCATTTTAAGTTTGATGGATGGGACAAAAAGATATTTTTTAAAGAGTATGTCCCTGCTGATATGTCACGTCTTTGGCTCGTTACATCTAGTTTCCAGACTTGTCAGATAGAGGCCAGCTTTTCTTCTGTAAAAGAAAAATTACTATCAAATAAAGATGAGCAAATTATCTTTAAAGCCTCTGCCAGACTAAAAGACCACCTTGCGGAGTTTTCAAACTTTAATTTTGTTTCTGGTCATAAAATGTTGCCTGGTTTATATGAGATGGATTTAAAGGCCCACTCATGTTCGTGGGATGGATTAGCACCCAAATGGGTAAATCTTTTTAAAGCCCCAGATCCAACGTATGTAACCAGAATGAAGGTGGTTCTCTATCATAAGGGGAATGTTGAATTCATTTCAGTCTTGGACAAATTGATTAATAATAAAATTAAAACCGAATTAAAAACTCAAAACCAAGAAGAACTTTTTTGGCAGGATTATCAGCAGAAGATGCAGACTTTGCTGGCCATCTCTTTGCAGATTGAACAGCTTCTACTTGATTTTGTAGAATCTCCGCCAGTTAATTTTAGAAAAAATTTAAAAACAGCTGTGGATAAATATACTCGAAATTATGGTCATTTCCTGACAGAATTTGTTGTCGCCAATGAAAAATATTTTAATGAACTGGAAAAATCAGACATCTCCGACCTCATCAAAATAAGAGATTATGAAAAAGTTATTCGAATTAATTCAAAAAATATTGGATTAGAATCCATGAAATTAATTGAACAACTTCAGACATGGAAAAAGCCGAATAAAAAAGATCTCGCTCGAATGGAGACCAAAATCATCCAAAAATTTGAGACACTCAAGGGTAGCCTGAATCAACGAATCATAGAAATGACTGAAGAGCGTACTAGATAAAAATCTGCATCGCCTTATCTTCATTTGCAGGGAATTTTTGAAGAATTTCTGGCTCACTACCTTTTAAGGCAATGGTGGCGCCCCATGTTTTGATGTCGTGCTCAAAAATCATGGTCTTCTTGGTTTGAGAAATAAACTGATAGAACTCTTCTTTATCTTTTGTTGTCTGCCCTGGAGCAATATCGTAGCCCATGACCCAAGGAATAGGGATGTGGTGGGCAGTTGGAACTAAGTCGGCCATATAAATAAAATTTTCGTCCCAAGCGTGCATGAGGTATGGGGTATGCCCAAAAGAGCACTTGAAGTGGATCGTGTCTGGGCCATCATTTAGAATGACTCCGTCTTTTCCATCTAACCAGTGAACTTTTCCCTTACTTTCCGCAAATTCAATCAGCCCTTTAAAGTATTGAGGGTGAAAAGATCCTGAATCCCTAGCTGTAGGATTTAAAGAATATTCATAATGCTGACGGTGAATATGGAGAGTCGCTTCAGGAAAGACCAATTGTTGAGGGTCGTCACTGCCTAATCCACCCACATGGTCAAAGTGCAAATGGGATATAATCATATCTGTAATGTCTGATGGGCTCAGATGAAGTTTCTCTTTAAGGATTTGAACCAACGGGTTTTTTGACCCCTCTACTCCAAAGCGGCTATCAAACTTCTCACCGTGGTAGTCTCCAACCCCTGTATCAATCAGTATGTTCTTGTTTTTTGTCTGAATTAACATGACACGCAAACTCAACTGAATTCTGTTTAATTCATCAGGTGCTATGGCCTTTTGCCATAGTGGTTTTGGAATAATCCCAAACATTGCCCCGCCATCGAGCTTAAAAACTGCCGGATGGAGAATAAAATATTTTTTCATAACACCTCGCGCGTCTTTTTCAAGACCTTTTCATTGATAGAGCCTGATAAATGCCTATAATGTCCAGCATATACTTTTATTCTGGATTTTAAGGAGACCTATGAACGTTCATGAGTATCAGGCCAAAGAACTTATGCGAGAGTTTGGTATTAGCGTCCTAAAGGGCGGTATTGCGAATACTCCTGCTGAAGCAGTTGAGGTTGCAAAAAAATTAGACACAAAAGTTTGGGTTGTTAAGGCCCAGATTCATGCTGGTGGTCGCGGAAAAGGCGGCGGTGTGAAGCTTGCTAAAACTTTGGAAGAAGTTGAGAAGTACGCAAAAGAAATTTTGGGCATGCAACTTGTCACTCACCAAACTGGACCTGAAGGAAAAAAAGTACTTAAGGTTTTGATTGAGCAAGGCTGTGACATCGATCATGAATACTATTGCGGGATCGTTCTTGATCGCGTGACAGGACAAAATACTTTTATGGTTTCAGTTGAAGGCGGAATGGACATTGAAAAAGTGGCCCACGACACTCCTGAAAAAATTATTAAAGCTCACATCAACCCGGCAACTGGTTTTACTCCGGCCGTCGGTCGTAAACTTGGGTACGCTCTTGGACTTAAGGGTGAAACTTTGAACAAGGCTATCAAGTTCTTTGATGGTCTTTATAAGCTCTACACTCAAAAAGATTGTTCAATTGCAGAAATTAACCCTCTGGTTACAACGAAATCAGGTGACGTAATCGCACTTGATGGAAAACTGAACTTTGATGACAATGCTCTTTTTCGTCATCCAGAAATTGAAGCACTGAGAGATGTGACTGAAGAATCAGCACAGGAACTTGAAGCTGGAAAATTTGGTCTGTCTTATATCTCTCTTGATGGGAATATTGGATGTCTTGTGAATGGTGCCGGTCTAGCAATGGGTACTCTCGACATTCTCAAAATTCACGGTGGAACTCCGGCGAACTTCCTTGATGTAGGGGGTGGCGCAACGAAAGAAACAGTTCAAAAAGCATTCTCAATTATTCTTGAAGATAAAAATGTTAAGGCGATATTGGTTAACATCTTCGGTGGGATCATGAAATGTGACATCATCGCTAACGGTGTTGTTGATGCTGCTAAAGAGCTATCTTTGAAGGTTCCTTTAATCGTAAGACTTGAAGGTACAAACGTTGCTCTTGGTAAGAAAATTCTAAGTGAATCAGGTCTTAAGATCACCGCTGCTAATGATCTAGCTGATGCTGCTATTAAAGCAGTTGCAGCCGCTAAGGGAGCTAAATAATATGGCCATTTTAATTAATAGAAATACTCGTTTGATCACGATTGGTCTTACAGGTAAACAAGGTACTTTCCATACTCTTCAATCACGTGACTACGGCACTAACGTTGTTGGTGGTGTAACTCCTGGTAAGGGTGGAACAATTCACGAAGGTATTCCTGTTTTTAACACTGCATATGAAGCGATTAAAGAAACTGGCGCTAATGCAGCGATGGTTTTTGTTCCACCTGCATTTGCTGCGGATTCAATCATGGAATGTATCGAAGCAGAAATGCCTCTAATCATCGCCATTACGGAAGGTATTCCTATACAGGACATGATCAAAGTTAAGGCCATGCTTAAAGGCTCTAAGTCTCGTTTGATAGGTCCAAACTGTCCGGGTGTAATCACTCCCGGCGAATGTAAAATTGGAATTATGCCAGGCCATATCCATATGCCAGGGAATGTTGGGGTAATCTCACGTTCTGGAACTCTTACTTACGAAGCAGTTTTTCAACTAACTCAGCGTGAAATTGGTCAATCGACTTGTGTTGGAATCGGTGGAGATCCGGTTAATGGAACAAACTTTATCGACATTCTTGAAATGTTCGAAAAAGATCCTGATACCAAAGCTGTGATCATGATCGGCGAAATTGGTGGAACAGCTGAAACTGAAGCCGCCCGTTGGATTAAAAAGAACATGACCAAGCCAGTAGTCAGCTTTATTGCTGGCGCAGCGGCTCCTAAAGGGAAAAGAATGGGTCACGCTGGAGCAATTATCTCCGGTGAGGACGATTCGGCCGAGGCTAAATTCAAAGTTCTAAAAGAATGTGGCGTAACTATCGCCAGATCTCCAGCAGAACTTGGACAAAAGGTCGCAGAAGTATTAAAGAAGTAGTATTCAATTTATAAGGAGCTAACAATGGCCATCGAAAAAACGTTTTCAATCATCAAACCTAATTCAACTCTTGATAACAATATCGGTAATGTTATTAATGTTTTCGAAAAAAATGGCCTTCGCATTGCTGCTGCAAAATTCGCTAAACTTTCTAAAGAGAAAGCAGAAGGATTTTATATCGAGCACAAAGAGCGTCCATTCTTTGGCGAACTAGTTAATTTCATGACTTCAGGTCCAGTTCTTCTTATGGTTCTTGAAGGCGAAAATGCAGTTTCTAAAAATCGTGAACTTATGGGTGCAACTAACCCTGCTAACGCTGCTGAAGGTACTATTCGTAAGCTTTATGCAAAATCAGTGGGCGAGAACTCTGTCCATGGTTCTGATTCAGCAACTGCAGCAGAAAGAGAAATTGCTTATTTCTTTGAGAGAAATGAAGTAATTAATCGTTTCTAGTATTTAATAAGACTATTTTATAGGAGCCCCGCCGTATAGCGGGGCTTTTTTTTTGCATATTTCTTGGATGAAATTATTTTGTCACTTTTTTATCAACTTTCAATGCAAGTGCTTCAGTGTAGGTGATATCAACAGCATCCCCGACATTCACTCCATTAAGTTTTTCTGGATGCATGACTTTAATTGTCTGAGTATTTCCGGCGGCACCTTTGAAAGTTACTGACGGAGTTTTACGATCAATTGCGGTTATAATTACTGAAGTTGTTACTTCTCTTGATACCATTCCTTGAGGCTTCCCACCTGGACGATTAGTTCTGGATACTGCCGTTGTAGTTGTCGGAGCAATTGCCTTACCACCTTTATTGATTTCGTAGACAACTGCCTCTGTGTAGTTTGCCGTAACGGTATCACCTTTTTTTATTTGGTCTAGGTGCTGGACATTTTCACCGGCCATTATTGTATATAGCTCGCCATCCTTTGCCTTCAGCGTTACCTCACGAGTTTTATAATTAATATTTTGAACCGTTGCTGTTACGTCTTGAGAAGACACAACTGTCTCACCTTTGAATGGTTCAGATGACGTAGGATTAGCGGCCTTTGCGTTTGTTAGAATCATTAAGCTAAATAGCACACCAGTAGAGATAGCTTTGAGTCCCATTTTAATTTTTAGTTTCATCGTGTTATTCCTTTTTTTTATTTTGCGAGATTTATTTACTCGCGGGTGAATGTTGCTAATTATGGTGAAACCACATCAAAAAAGTGACTCAATTCCCTCAAAAGAAAATATTAAGCGATTATGTATGTTTCTTTGCGATACGATATAGACAAGAACGAAGTGCTTTAACATAATATCATTTTATTTCAGCACAAAGGTATGATCATGAACGTTTTGTTCAGCACCCTCTCTCTCTTTCTTTTACTCATTTCATGCACCCATCCAAAAACTGTGGTGAAGCAATCACCATTAGATAATTTTTCCACGATGCTTGAATCATACTCAGAAGAAAGATTAAAATTCTTTCCCTTTGATGCGACTCAACAAGGCGACAACCGTTATAATGACGTACTTGTTAATGATCAAACTCAGGAATTTAGAAATAGTCTTGAAGTCTTTTACAAAAAATACTTAAAAGACCTTGAAACATTCAAACGAGATTCGCTCAGTGAAAATGATAAAATCAGCTATGACATATTTAAATTTGAAATGGATATACAACTTGAAGGTTTGAAGAACGATCTCTGGGCGATTCCCTTTCAGCAATTTTGGGGGCTCCCCATTTCTATGGGGCAGCTTGGTGCCGGAGAAAGTTTTCAACCCTTTAAAACAGTAAAGGATTATGAAAATTGGCTCAGACGAATGGCGAGCTTCCCCGCGTGGACTGATTCGGCCATCGCTAATTTCAGAGAAGGAATTAAAACGAAAGTCACCCTTCCTAAAGTTTTGGTCGTGAAAATGATTAAACAAATGAATGACATTGTTTTACATGACCTCGAAAAAAGTATTTTTTATGGACCCATTAATAATTTTCCGAAGGATTTTACTAGTGGTGAGAAAAGCCTCTTAAGAGAAGCCTATATTAATGCAATTCAAAACGATATTAATCCCTCTTATGAAAAGTTGCATGCCTTCCTGAAAAATGAGTACTTGCCAAAAGCGAGAACGACCGATGGTATCTCGTCGGTTCCAAATGGCAAAAATGTCTATAAATACCTTGCAAAAAGCTGGACCACGACTACAAAGTCACCGAACGAGATTTATGCTATTGGGCTAGCTGAAGTAAAAAGAATTCGATCAGAAATGGAAAGAGTGCGCAAAGAACTTAAATTCAAGGGTGACTTGAAAGCTTTTTTTAATCATATGAAAACGGCTAAAGAATTTTTCCCCTATAATACTCCAGAAGAGGTTATTAATGATTTCAAGAAAATAAATAAAACCATGTCTCCAAAACTCTTAACGATGTTTGGAAAAACTCCTAAGACTCCGTTTGAAATTAAACAAACAGAAGCTTTTAGAGCGGCTACATCTTCTGCGGAATACAACCAAGGTTCAGCTGATGGGACGCGACCAGGAATCTTTTATGTTCCTATCGTTGATGCTAAGAAGTTCAGTACAACATCAGGCATGGAATCTTTGTTCTTGCATGAAGCTATCCCTGGGCATCATTATCAAATTTCTCTTCAGCAAGAAAATCTGAGTCTGCCTAGGTTTCGTCGCTTCTCTTGGTATGGTTCGTATGGAGAAGGCTGGGCCCTTTATACCGAATCACTTGGGAAGGAACTTGGTTTATATACCGATCCCTACCAATATATGGGCGCGCTTGGTGATGAGATGCATAGAGCTGTTCGATTAGTAGTCGATGTTGCGGTTCACATGAAAGGTATGACGAGAGAAAAAGCCATTAAATATATGATGGATCAAGAACCAATTTCTTTGGATGGTGCTACTGCTGAAATTGAACGTTATATGGCAATTCCAGGCCAGGCCTTGTCTTACAAAATTGGGTCACTCAAAATTTGGGAATTAAGAAAAAAGTATTCAAAGAAACTTGGTAATCAATTTTCAGTTTCGGCTTTTCATGACGAGTTTTTAAAAGATGGTTGTATGCCACTTGCAGTTTTGGAAACAAAAATGGACGAATGGGCCAAAGGCCAGACTAAGCTTATTAAATAAGTAGGCTTAGTCTGACTTGAATAATTCTATTAGCGGGTAATATTTAACAAATAGTAGTAGTTAGAAGTTGTAAAAGCGCATGAATCGGATTTCTTAACAACTTGAATATTTCTAAAAACACTTAGATATGCGTTGATCATCTGAACATTAAGTCCACATGCTGGTGACGAACTATCACCTTCAACTTCTACCTTTTCTGCTGCTTGAGTGGTGAGATTTGGAAGATCAAAAGTCGCCCAAACACTTACCGGTTGGGGCATTCCCCAAGAATTGATTCCACCTGAACAGCTAACTTCAATATTTCTCGCGCCAAACACTTGTAGATAAGTTTCGGCCTGAGACTGAGCATAATCACAAGCGTAGTAAGATTGACTACCGCCATTGTGACCGTAGTGCGTGAAGGAAATAGATTCTTTGGCCAGAGCTGAAACTGAAACCATCATCATTGCCAGCGTAAAAAGTTTTTTCATGTAATCTCCATTTTAATTAACCAAGCCTTACATTCGTATAATAACTTGGGATAAATAGGTAGCTTAATCGCAGATTTCTCTGTCGGCGATCGCCCATGCGTCACCTTTAAGCATGGCGGGTATCACTTTTTCTTTAATGGTTCGGCGATTGCAATCTTTAAAGCCGTAAAAATATGTTGTATTGACTCTGTCTCTTCTACGGCAATAGCTCATTACATCTTCCTTAGCAGTTGAACTCGCGCAACAGATTTCCTG
>JBILYY010000199.1:0-5254 GCA_044377495.1 Bacteriovoracaceae bacterium
GTTTGCACATTCCATGCTGCCCCAATTTTTCTCAAATCCCCTTTGACGGGATCGGTGCAGAATACAAAATAATCTTTGTATTGATCTTCCTTGATACCTGCCTTAGTAAGCTCATTAGTAAGAATGCTCATGGCAGCCACTGTTTCAGCTGTTGTTCCAGATTTTGAAACAATATAGATCAAAGCTTCTTTAATTTGTACTTTTGCGAGCTGGCGATAAAGATCATCGGGATCAATATTGTTGACGAAAATAAATTCCACACCTTTGGATGAGCCAAAGGCTTTAAGAAACATATCAGGACCGAGTGCACTGCCACCGATGCCTACGTGAATAAAATATTTTTTATGTTTAAATTTCTCATATACAGCTTTAGTTTCAACCAGAAGTTCTTTCTTCTGAGGTAGATGAAAAAATCCCGTTTCAGGAGAATTAAGTGTATCGAGATAGGATTTATAAATCTCTTCAAAATCTTTAGGTGTTCCGGCTTCTTGATGAGAACGAATATTCCAGTTAAGCATGTTGTTCGTACTCTTTTCTAAGGTGGCGGGCAATAACCACACGTTGTATTTGATTAGTGCCTTCAACAATTTGAAGAACCTTTGCATCTCTCATAAATCTTTCGACTGGATATTCAGTCGTATAACCAACGCCACCAAGAACTTGAACGGCGTCTGTTGTGACTTTCATTGCTGCATCAGTTGCTTTTAATTTTGCCATCGAACAGAGTTTACTGTTGGTCTTTTTATCGTCAATGGACTTTGCAGCAGCAAGAACCATGAGTCTTGAAGTCATAACCTCTAGGGCCATGTCAGCGAGCATAAATTGAAGGCCTTGGAAATCAAAAATGGGCTGTTTAAATTGTTCGCGAGTCAAACTGTACGTAACAGCTTCATCCAATGCACGTTGAGCACAACCAACTCCAATTGCAGCAATTGAAGTTCTTCCACGGTCCAGACCACCCATGGCAACAGTAAAACCTTGGCCTTCATTAAGCAGCATGTCTTCAGAAGGTACCAAACAATTTTGAAAAACTAATTCACGTGTAGGGGAGGTTTTCCAACCCATTTTCTTTTCGGCCTTGCCAAATGTAAAACCTTTAGCTCCATCACGAACGATAAAAGCTGAAACACCTTTAGATCCTTCGCCGCCTGTGCGTGCCATTACAATATAAGTTTTAGCAATGCCACCTGATGTGATCCACATTTTAGTACCATTGAGTACATAGCCGCCCTCAACTTTCTTGGCAGTCGTTTTTAACGATGCCGCATCTGATCCTGAATGAGATTCGGAAAGAGCAAAGGCACCAATTTCTTCACCGCTCGTTAAGGCGGGAAGGTATTTCTCTTTTTGAGCTTTAGTTCCATATTCGTTCAAAATAGATTGAACCATGGCCGAAACTGAAACAGTTACAGCGTAGGGTACGGACACCTTTGCAATTTCTTCAAGGATGTAACAATTATCAACATAACTAAGACCGGCCCCACCGTGCTCTTCAGGAATAGTTACGCCCGTGACTCCGTATTCACCAAGGCCCTTGTAAATCTCCATACGAAATTTACCCTCACAGTCATCATGCTCCATGTGGGGTTCAATCGAATCATTACAAAATTTTTTCAGATTACTACAAAGTTCTTTTTGAAAATCGTTCATCATTATCTCTTTAATTTCTTAGTGTTTCAAAGCATCGGAAAGTAAGTTTTTCGCAATGATCATAATCATTACTTCATTGGTTCCAGCACCAATTTCATTTAGCTTGTTATCTCTCATCATGCGCTCTACTGGAAACTCTCTTGAGTATCCATAACCGCCGTGAAGTTGAATCGCATCAAGTGCAATTTTTGTTGCCATTTTTGGAAGCTGAAGTTTTACCGCAGATGCGAGATTGTTTGATTTGTGACCATGGTCATACTCATAACAAACAGTATAAAGCATACGTCTCATAGCTTCAGTTTCAGCATACATTTCTGCGATCATTTTCTGAATCATTTGAAAGTGAGCAAGAGTTTTTCCAAATTGCTTTCTTTCCCCGGCGTATTTCACACACTGATCAAGACAGGCCTGTGCTATACCAAGAGAAATACCTGCTATTGTAATACGCTCAATTTCAAGGTTCTTCATCATGTGAAGAGTAGAATCACCTTCGTTTCCAACCCGGTTAGCAGCAGAAACTTTACATTTCTGGAAAGACAACTCACCCGTTGGTGAAGATCGCATTCCCATTTTGTGGATTTCTTTTGAAACAGTGAAACCTGGAGTGCCTTTTTCTACAATGAAAGTTGTGAGATCTTTTTTTCCTGGTCCAGTGCGAGTATAAAGATAAGCTACATCAGCATACTGAGCATTGGTAATCCACATTTTGTTGCCTGTGATCTCGTAAAAGTCACCGGTCTTTACTGCTTTAGTTTGCATACCAACTGCATCTGAACCATATTCAGGCTCACTCATTCCCATACATCCAACATGTTCACCAGATATGAGTTTTGGAAGGTATTTTGCTTTTTGCTCTTTTGAACCATTGTTATTCAAATTGTTTACACAAAGAATGGTGTGGGCAAGGTAAGAAAGTGTTGAACCGGCGCAGGCCTTGCCGAATTCTTCCATGACGATGGTTGCAGCAGTTGCACCCATTCCAGCGCCACCATATTCTGGATCTGCCGTAATACCTAAAAGACCAAGGTCACCCATATGTTTGAAGGCTTTCAGGTTGAAGCTTTCTTTGTTGTCGTGATGCTCGGCAAATGGGGCTAATTCATTGCGGGCGAAGTCACGGCAAACTTTTTGGATATCTTTTTCTTCTGGAGAGTAAAACCACATAGGAATTCCTTTTGTCTAGACGGCAAAGTGTAGCGGAAAAATCAGTTTTTGTTAATAATTTCAGTCCTCATTATTTTGATACACTTCGGATGATTTATTAAGCTAAAATGTTACCTATGCAAGAATCCCGTCAAGTTTTAGATTCAGTTCGACCTGGTGAGCAGTGGTTTTGTTACTGGAAAACCTCGGCTTCCCTGTGGGAGAGCCGAATACTGGAATTTCCACAGCATGAAATCATCTTTATTCCAGTATATTGGGGATTCCACGCTGAAAGTGCTGGGGCATGGGATTTTGGAAAGTTTCACCCCGAAAGAGATTTAGTCCGGCTTTGTAATATCTTAACGCAGCACAATCGGAAGTTCTGCTGGCTTCTGCCTTTGACTCCCGCCCCTTTCCTTCCAAACGGAGGAGTGCCAATTTCGGCAGCTCGGACTCTCAGTATTTCATCGCAAGGTATGAACCTCGCCTGTCTCGATCAGGACAGTACCCTGCACAAAATGTATTCATTTTATGAACCCAAAGTTCTTCCAACATTTGCTTCATTTGTTCAAGCCTTTGGTGAAATGCTGGCGCAGACAAAATCAAAATCTCTCGTTTGGGGTGCTGAGTTCTATTATCTTGAAGACGAAAAAACGGTTTCTTTTTTAAACGACGCTTCACTTTCATTTGAACAAGGCTTTTCAAGATACCTTAAGAAAAATTATCCAGAAGGTGTTGAACTTAACCAAGCTTTGGATGAAGAAAAAATTAAATATTCTTTTACGAGTGATGTTAGAAATATTTTTCATTCTCTTGCCCAAGAAGCTTTAGCACCATTTTGGGAAGGCATTCAATCGATTACTATGTTTGGTGCCGGCCCAAAAGACACTATTGAGCGGGCATTAGTAACTGGAAAATCACAAACAAATTATTTTAAAGATCTTTTTGAAAGTTATGTTTCTCATCGTTGGTTCAGTACTTGTTTACTGACTTCAAAGGAAAAAAAAGAACTTCTTAGGCGTTGTTTGAGTGAGCATTTTTCCAATAATGAAATTGAACATCAGTTTCAATATCTTAAAGACTCATCGGAAATAGGACCTGACTTCAGACCGTATGGGCTGATTGATGTTTTCGATCATAACAGGCCCAAAGTTTTTGAGAAAAATGGGCTAAAACCCTTTATTAACGAAAATTTTCGCTGGATGTTCTACCTACATGAGAATCTTGATTTTACTCCACAATGGATTGACAATAGTCATCATCGAGTAAAGTTTTTTCATGCCAATACTATGGACCGGACTCTCTTTTCACAAATGTTGAAGCTTTTCATGATGGGCCAGCGAATTATTTTTGACTGCTCCGATCTGAATGATGAGTTGGATAAACGGCTGCAAGTGTTTTACCTCGAAAATAATCTAAAACTTCAGTCGGTGAATTTTTTAACATCAATTAATCTATGTGAGTTAGGCGATGGAAGACTGATTACCTTTGAAGGCTCAAAACTTAAAACGGTAGATGATAAAAAGAAGTTCTGGAACCATATGTTTCAGTTCTTGAATATGAACCACCCAGAAGTTCATACTGACCCCGATATTTTCAGTTTATGGAGAATTCGCGCGACTTCTCCCCATGAACTCAATTATCTCGATGTTCGGAGAGTGAACTTTTATAATCCAACTAGCTATAAAAAATCTGTCATGGTTCACACTCAGAAAAAGTTTGCTTTTATGAGAGTGATTGACCCTCTTCATGCTACTGCTAAAATGACGAACGACGGAGTAGAGGTAGAGCTTCTTCCCAACGGTAATCTTGCCCTCGATTTTGGTCATTACGAGGAGAGAACATGAACGGTTTAACACTTATTTATCACTTCCAATCTTCTCAAACACTTAAGGAAGAGTTCATACAGGCCAGCTACCGGATGGTGTATTTTTTTAGCGATGAAGGATTTGTTGAACCAAAACTGATTCTTGAACTCCTTAAAGCATTTCCTGATTCTAACTTTCAGGAGAGGGCATTTTTAAATCTTGATGATCTAAGAGCTTTTGCTCTAAGAGTAGCTGAAGAGGTTCAGGCCCCACAGGTAAGACTCATCTCTGTTCAGGATTATAATATTGGGGTTGATGGGTCGAAAGATCTGAAAACATATAGAGAATTATTTAGTAAATACGGTGAAGCTTACCTTAATCAGCAGGCAGTTAAAAAGAAAACTTTATTCGGGAAGATCTTCGGTTGAAGTTTCCTCATCCGTAGGCATGTCTTTTAGATTAATGATTTTTTTCTTTTTTTGTTCCATTTCTGTTTTTTGAATTGCCATCTTTGCTTTTGTTTCATCAATAGAAAGCTGTAAAGTCGTCATGATAACAGATAGTTCCTGTCTTTTGGATTTCGCCTTAACAATAATTTTTTCTTTCATCTCTTCTAATTTCATGAGTTCACCTTTTGCTGCTTGCTCAAGGGC
>JBILYY010000200.1:0-5233 GCA_044377495.1 Bacteriovoracaceae bacterium
ATGGTTATTATCCCTGTAAATTCTTTTGGTCACGAAGCCCAGCTTTCCATGGGCCGTAGCACACAGTTTTTGAATACCCATTAGCGTGTTTATTCATCTGGTACTGATCAATTTCAAAACTCACACAGGCCTCATCATAGAGAGCATAGTTTGACTTTCGTGCAACAACACGGGCCTGTCCACCCTCGAGCTTGAGTGTGATATCACCAGTTAGTGTTTTAGTTGCTTCAACGAAAAAGGCTTCCGCTGCAAAACGAACAGCTGAGTGCCAATGACCATCATAAATTGCGGCACCATAAGCTTCGCCCATATGTCTTGCAACCGTTTGAAGTTCACGGTTCCACGTGATGTGTTTAAGATTTTTAGCAGCAAGATGAAGCAAAGTTCCACCCGGTGTTTCGTAAACGCCACGACTCTTTATACCAATAGTTCTTTCTTCCACTAGATCAAGGACACCAACACCAGCGGCTCCGGCCACTTGATTAAGTTTAGTTAAAAGGGCAGCTGGTCCCATGGTGTCACCATTGATTGCTACAGGCATACCATTTTTAAAAGATAAGTTTACAGTCACAGCATCTTTAAGTGCTTTGTCTGGAGTTGCTACCCATTCATAAACTGCTGAAGGGTTGTATTCTTTAGTAATATTTTCTAGTACTCCACCTTCACATGATCTGTGAAAGAGGTTTACATCAACTGAGAATAATTTTTCGACGTTCTCGAAAATAATTCCTTTAGTCGCAAGGTATTCGATGAGTTCTTTACGGCCAGTGAAGCTCCATTTTTTCCAAGGAGCGATCACTTCAATTTCTGGAGCGAGGTAGGCCCAAGACTTTTCAAAACGAAGTTGGTCATTACCTTTTCCAGTGGCACCATGAGCGATAGCATCACAGCCTAATTTCTTAGCGTAATAAGCAATTCTTTCAGCGATAAGGGGACGGCCAAGAGCTGTTCCTAAAAGATAATCATCTTGGTAAGTCGCCCCTGCACGAACGGCAACGAAAGCAAATTCGCTGGCGAATTTATCTTTAAGATCTTCAAAAATAAAATCACTAGCGCCTAATTTTTTTGCCCAACCCTTAAGGTATTCACCATCAGGGGCATTTCCAAGGTCAGAGCAATAGGCGATGACTTCAGCGTTATAGGTCTCTTTTAACCAAGGGATGATAGCAGATGTATCAAGTCCACCGGAGAATGCGAGTAAGATTTTTTTCGTCATAAGGGCTCCTTTCATGAATATGCAAAGAAGTGAATAATTATGCATAAATAATAATAATGCAAGAGTTATTTCCTCTTGACGTGGAATTAAATATGAATAATTATGCATATCCATGCATAATTATTCGTCGTCGAAAATTCAAGTAGCGGTAGTAGGAGGATCTGGTTATTCAGGTCAAGAACTCCAGCGCCTGCTAAATAAGCATCCTCACGTAGAGGTGAAGGGTTTGTTTAACTCACAAACTGCTAGTCAATTGAAGCCATCGGATTATCAAGTCGTCTTTTTGGCCACTCCCGCCGAAGTTTCTGCGGAGCTTGCTCCTAAGATTATGGAGTTCGGAGTAAGTGTTATTGATTTAAGCGGTGCTTATCGTTTGAATTCTGGAGATATCAAGGAAACATACAAACAATGGTATGGAATGGTGCATCCTTCGGTTGAACTATTCACCAAGGCCCAATACGGCCTAGTTCCTTGGATGAAACCCAAAACAGACTTGCCGGTTTTGATTTCAAACCCTGGATGTTACGCGACTGCGATCCTTATGGGTCTTTTGCCGCTACTGAAAGACAATCTTATCCATGCCGATTCAATCGTGATTGATGCTAAATCTGGAACCACTGGCGCTGGTAAAAAAGCTGTTGAATCCCAACTCTTTAGTGAAGTCGATGGGGAGTGCCTTCCTTATAAAGTGGGAGTTCATCAACACTTGCCTGAAGTTAAGCTTTTCTCTCAAATTATCGGTGACTATAATATTGATCCATTTTTCACAACGAGCTTGATTCCCACTCGTCGCGGTATCATCGCAGGAATCTACGCCAAATTAAATCACGGTAAACAAGCAAGTGATGTCATTCATGCTTTTAATGATTACTACGGAAACTATCCTTTAGTAGAAACTCATTCGGAAATATCTCGGGACTCGGTTTCACTTAAGAAAGTTGTTGGAACTGCCAAGACTCACATCTCTTTCAATGTCATCGGCGAAAAACTTTATCTTTTTTCCTGTATCGATAATCTCCTTAAGGGAGCTGCTTCTCAAGCAATTGAGAATTTTAATTTGATTCATCATTTTCCTGTGACTACAGGGTTGGAACATCTGGAGGCGATCATATGAAACTCGGACCTGGCATTGCCAAGACACCATTGCCGAAAGGTTTTTATGCAGGCGGCGTTAACTCTGGAGTTAGGAAGTATCGTCCAGACGTGGGTTTAATTATCTCAGACACGGATATTACGGCGGCAGGTGTTTTTACTCAGAATGAAGCCAAAGCTGCTCCTGTTTTATGGTCACAAAAACTTGTTCCTTCAAATAAAATCCGCGCTATCATTACCAATTCAGGTCAGGCCAATGCTGCTACTGGTGAAGAAGGTATTAAAAATAATTATTTAATGGTTAAAGCAACTGCTGAAGTAGTGGGATGTAATCCAGAAGAAGTTTTGGTTGCCTCAACAGGAATGATTGGCGTTCACTTGAACGTTGATCTGATTAATAAATGTTTACCAGAATTGGCAGCAAGGGTTACCAATACGGCCGAACATTTTGCGAATGCAATTTTGACAACAGATCTCGTGCCAAAAACTATTTCAACAACTCTTAAGCTCTCTAAGGGAGAAGTTTGCATTACGGGTATTGCAAAAGGATCAGGCATGATCCACCCAAATATGGCAACGATGCTTGGTTACATTTTAACAGATGCAAAAATTGAAGCGACTGCGGCGCATACATTTTTAAAAACAGCGGTAGATCAATCTTTCAACATGGTAAGTGTTGATGGTGATACTTCGACTAATGACTGCGCTTTCTTACTTGCCAATGGTGCCAGCGGAGTTGAAGTTCTCTCTGCTGAAGACGTTTTGTTATTTCAGAATACAGTGATAGAAATTTCTCAGCTTCTTGCCCAAGCGATTGCTCGTGACGGTGAAGGGGCGACTAAATTAATCGAGATCAATCTTCATGGCGGCAGTGATCACATGTTGGCAAAAAAAGCTGCCCGTGGATTAACTGTGAGTCCACTTTTCAAATGTGCCATGCACGGCGAAGATCCAAACTGGGGAAGAATTCTTGCTCGTCTAGGTGCTGAAGGTGTTCCAGCTGCGGAACTTAATCAAATGACTTTAAAGCTCCAGGGCGAAGAAATATTTTCAAACGGGGGACCTATCGTATTTGACCGAGATAAAGTTCGTGGTCTTTTACGAAGCGATACAGTGTTAGTGGAAATATTTTTACCTAAAATAAATAATAATCCTGTGGTTAAGGCCTGGGGTTGTGACTTTTCGAAGAAATATGTTGATATCAATGCGGAGTATAACTAATGAAACCTTGGGTAATTAAGCTTGGTGGAGCTGCTCTTTCTAATCCTGAAGCGGCCAGAAATTTGGCACAGGCGATTGTTATTTTGAAAGAGCAGGGTGAGCAAGTGGTGGTTGTTCATGGTGGAGGCCCCATGATTAATCAACGTCTGAAAGAAAAGAATATTTCATGGTCTTTTCATGAAGGTCAAAGAATTACCACTCCTGAAATGATGTCTGTTATTGAAGGTGCTTTGGGTGAAGTAAATCACATGATTTGTGATGTCTTCTCAGAATTTGGAATTAAAAACGTTGGAATTCCGGGCAATACGAAAGATATGTTTTTTTGCCGACCTATGAACCCACTTTTAGGCCAAGTCGGTGAGGTTGTTAAAGTCGACGCAACAGCTATCAAAGATGCTTTGGCGATGAATTTTGTTCCCGTCATTGCACCTATTGGCGTAGACGAAGAAGGTATCAGTTATAATATAAATGCTGACTGGGGTGCTTCTTCACTCGCTTCAACTTTAAATGCGAAAGTTTTAATCTATGCCACTGATCAGCGCGGAATTTTAGATTGTAATGAGCTTCCTTATGACTCTTTAACTCTTTCTCAGTTGAAAATTTTAATGGATAAAGGCGGAGTGACCGGCGGTATGCTGGCGAAAAGCCGCAGTATAGAAAAGGCGTTACTCACGGGAGTTAACAAAGTTTGTGTTACTCATGCTCTTGAGATGCAAGATCTGATTGAAACTAGAATCGGCGGAACGCTTTGTGTGCAAATGGGCCGATTGGAACAAGTTACAAAAATGAAGGAGAACAATTATGCAGTTTCCTAATAAAGGCCATTTTTTAGATGGTAAAGAAATGTCTCCTCTTCGATTGAATGATCTTCTCACTCTTGCAGAAACTCTTAAAACTGAACGAGATACGGGGATTTTGCGTGATGACCTCAAAGGCAAGACGCTGGCACTTTTATTTGATAAGCCTTCACTTCGCACACGAATGAGTTTCACAATTGCCATGAATGAACTTGGTGGTAACGTGATTGAATCAGTGGCGAATCTAAGAAAGCATGAAGAGCCGGAAGATCTTGCTGGTGTGATGTCACGTTATGTTCATGGGATTATGATCAGAACTCATGGCCATGATGGTTTAGAGCGTTTTGTTTCTCGCTCTAAAGTACCTGTGATGAACGGACTTACTGATGAACACCACCCGTGTCAGGCGCTTGCCGATATCCTTACTCTTAAACAAGCTTTTGGTTCAACTGAAGGTCTCGTTCTGACTTACATCGGTGACGGTAATAATGTTCTGCACTCTTTAATGGTTCTTGCTCCACTAGCAGGAATTCATCTGCAATATGCTACACCTGCAACTTATAAACCTGATGGAAAACTCTTAGAGTGGTGCCAGTTAAGAAAGGGGACTACTGGAAGTGTAACTGCGTTCAAGACACCTGAAGAGGCAGTCAAGGGAAGTAATGCTATTTACACAGACGTCTGGACAAGTATGGGCTTTGAGAGCGAAGATGAAGTGAGAATAAAAGCTTTTGCTGGCTATCAAGTGAATAAAGAACTCTATTTAAAAGCTGCTCCACAGGCAATTATTCTCCACTGCATGCCGATGGTCAGAGGGCAGGAGATAACTTCTGAGATGGCCGATCATGATAGATCTTTTATTTATCAACAAGCCGAAAATCGTCTTCATGTACAGAAAGCTCTTTTG
>JBILYY010000201.1:0-5232 GCA_044377495.1 Bacteriovoracaceae bacterium
ACTTTTTCCATATTAACTTCCTTGGTTTTTTTAACATTATGGAGGCAGGACTAAAACATTTCCCAGAAACAGTTCTAACATTCTTCTGGTCTCCGAACCAATCAGCATTTTTTCCAATCTACTTTTTTGATGTCTTTTCATAATGATCATATCCACATTTTCTTCAAACAATATTTTAGCCAGATGATAAGCAACTTGTTTTTCCTCGGTAATTTCGACTCTGACGTGAGATTTAGAGTGTTCATCTAAGTTCTTAAAAATCTCTTCGCGCATTTTATTCAAAATTGCTTCTTTAACTTCCTGTCGGAGATCCAATAGAGGGTGAACTTTTTCAATGGGTGCCAGGTTATAAAACTGAGAAGTAACATTTTTCCAAAGTGAGATTATCTCTGGCTCTGCCGACAGAAGAAATGAAAATTCTTCTGTCGCCAAAATAATGGGCTTCATAAAATCACTTGTGTCAACTAATCCCGCTACTTTTCCAAGTGGTGAAGTTAGAAGTTTTTTAATAACCAAAACTGGTACACTTGAAGACGCTACAACCTTACTAACGATTCCCCCAAGATTAAAAACTCCATTATTTTTTCCCTTATGTCCCATAATGACAATATCAGGATTATTCTTTTTTATGCTTTCCTGAATAGCATCATATACAGAACCAAACGTCACAGATGAGTCACAAGCAACTTCACAGCGTTTCAACTGGTCTGCCAATGTTTTTTGAAGCATCGTAAGCATATCAGAGGTGAATTTTTCACTTTGAAAAATATAATTTGATCCCTGTGCAACCCAGTCCCATTGAATTGTGAAGTCTGAAACATGAATTGCATGAATTCGACCACCCACTTTTTTTCTCATAACTTCAGCAGATTTTAGAGCTAGATCGGCCATATGCCCAAAATCTGTAAAGACTAAAATGGTTGGATTACTTAACATGTTAGCTCTCCTTATATAAACCAATTATCAAATCCTACTTCCATGCGGATAGGTCTCCGGAAACTGGTGTTTTTCATAGTGAACATTAAGTGGGGTAATTGCATTAGTATGATCAAGAAAAATAAAAACGTCATACCTATTTGCAAGCGATGTTGGAACGTAATTTCCACGGTGCTCTATGTCTGGATCATAAACAACACCAATGGCACGATGACCTTTAACTTGAGTTAAAGCACTACCATGTTTTAAAGGATCAAATAATAAATAAAAATCTGAAGATGCCACGTTGGCTATCACACTATGAAAGGCATGCTCAACACTACCTGGCTTAGCTTCGGGAACATCAAATACTATTGTTGGTCCATCCCAAGCGTAGGAAGCCGTGACAGTACCCGAATAAGTACCAAACCCGACTAAACTCACATTGTCTTTGCCAAAGATTTCACGGGCCAGACCACCTATATTTACTTGCCCGTGATTAACCATATCCGTGGCACGATAATCTCCAATGTGTGTATTATGCTCCCAAACAATTGTCTTTGCGCCAATTCCATAATGCTCGAGAAGCATTTCCAAAGTAGACATCATGTGATTATCTCTAATATTCCAAGTATCTTCATCTCCTGTTACCATGGCACGATAATAATTTTCAGCTTCTTTTACAACCTTGGCATTTTGCCGAATATCAAACCAATCATCTGAAAAACTCACTTTAATTTTTGCCTGTAAAGTTGAGTTAAGAACATCCAATATTTCTTTGGTGCATCCTTCAGGTGCTTTCAATAAAGATTTAGCATAAGAAATTTCGTTGTGACGGTAAGATTCAAGACAGGAATATTTTTTTTCGGCAACTTCAGCAAGTTTAGGATCAACTTTTTCTAACATGGTAATGACTCGATCCATAGATTCATAAAAAGAATAAACATCCAGACCATGAAAACCAATATGCCCATTAACCGTTTTATTCCATTCTTTAAGCCAATCCACAAACCACAAAACTTCTTGATTAGACCACATCCAAGTTGGCCACCGTTTAAAAGAATTCAAAACCTCAAGGCTGGTACCGCTTTCTTTGCCAGAAACAAAACTATTGATTTTTTGACAAGGAGGCCAATCTCCCTCAACGGCAACAAAGTTGAAGCCATGATTCATTATTAATTCTTGCGTAATCAATTGTCGCCATTCGTAAAACTCTTTAGTCCCATGGCTGGCCTCTCCGAGCATAACAATTTTCTTATTCTTAAGGGACGCAATCAAAGGCCCTATTCCTTCTTTATCAACTAAAGGATGGGCCCCATTAATTATTTCTTGTAAGTAATCATTCATGTGACCCACCTTTTTGAAAAACCTATGACTTTAAAATTGGAATTTTCTTAGCTTTATGTGCAGCTTCTTTCATCTTTTCTAGTTCAACTTTAAGAATCCCGTCTTTGTAAGACGCCTTCACTGTATCTGGATTAACTTCGTCATCCAGCGGAATAGCACGGTAAAAGTTACCATAACTAAATTCGGAGGAAAAATATCCCTCATTTTTTTTATCCTCAGACTTTCTCTCACCTTCGAGGATAAGATTATTATCTTTAAGGGTGACACTTATCTCATTTTCTTTAATGCCAGGAATTTCTGCGCAGATGACATAATGTTTCTCTTTGTCATTGATCTCAATTCGTGGTGAAAAATCAGTTACATTGACATCTAGATTGCCCACATCACGGCCGAATCTATCAAAAAGATTATTCATTTCATTTTGCCATAACGACATGGGATTTTGATTTCTCGAAGAGAGAGACTGATTTCTGAATAGCGACATAAATATTCTCCTTTTAGATTTAAAACTCAAAAAACATTCTGATCTTAAAAGAAAACATCCGAAATGATTATTTACATGGCAACCGCTGACATAAATCAGCAATCCTGCGAAATATCCGACTGTCTCTATTGGCCTGAAACAGTGTTATGACTAACCATGTTTAAGTGTGGTTAAAATATCTCATCGATTTAAATCGAATAGTATTCACATTAATAAAAAGGGAAAACTTAACGGGTCAAATGAAGGGGTCACCATTACAAAAGAAATTGGTCTTAGGGATGCCATTGAATACATTATCGTATCAACATCTAAGTAAGGTGATTAATCAATTATCAAATTAAAAGCTAAAGCACTTTTAAGTTATCTTTTAGCCAACAACCCTTGATCAATATTTACCAAAGTCATACTCTTATAAAAATGGAATAAAAATATTCCATTAAAAAGGAGTCATTTATGTTTGAAAATAGAAGCCTTGTCACAACACCTTTGTGGCCTTCAAGAATTTTACCTTTAACAACTAGTCTAAGTCCTTTTTCTTCTCTTCGCGATGACATCATGGATCTTTTTGACGACTTCTCACTTGGGATGGCACCCACTCTAACTAACAACGAGTTTGTTCCAAGAATTGAAATTAAAGATAAGGGTAATGCTTATCTTGTGTCTGCAGAAGTTCCAGGCATGAGCGACAAAGACATGAATGTTAGCATCAGAGATAATAATCTAATTTTAGAAGGCGAGAAAAAAGAAGAGCATAAAGAGGATAAAAAAGGTTTTTATCGATCTGAGCTTAGCTATGGTAGTTTTTATCGTTCAATTCCATTAACTGACGATATTGACCCTGAGAAAGTAACCGCTGCTTATAAAAATGGAGTTCTTACAGTTACAGTTGATAAATTACCTGAAGCCCAACAACACACAAAAAAAATACCTATTGCTGTTGAGGGGAAAGTTATTACCAAACACTAAGTTAATTAAGACCCCAGCATTCTTGACTGGGGCCTTAATTTTTAATTTTATGCTCTATGGACTTTTCATCCCTTTATCTTATTCAAGTGAACGTTAAGAATTTCGTCTTTATAGTTTGTTTTAAGACTTACTGGATCAACCTTCTCTTTAAGATAAATCGACCTTTGGAACTCTCCATAAGAAAATTCCGATACAGATGATTGCTCATCCACTGTTTTGAGTTCGGTCTTTCTCTCTCCACTAACTATTAATTCCTGATCTACTAATTTTACTTTGACATTATCACTTAGCACTCCAGGTATTTCGACTTTGACCTCATAGGCATCTTGATTATCTTTAATTTCAATACGAGGTAAATCAGAAGCAGGACTAACGCCAATTTTAAATTCTCTGCTGTAGAGATCAAATAACTTTCTTGTCTCCCTTTGAAGTCTTTGAATTTCTTCATCAAATTCGTTTCGAAGACGGGAAAAATCATCTGTTGATGTAACTTTCTGGCCAGCGAAAAGTTTTTTTCTTAACTTTGAAATTCGCTTTAGTTCTTTTTCTTCTGTTTTTATCATATCCGCGTTTAATTCTTGTATTTCTTTATTTATTGCCTTATCTGTTAATGACTTCATGCGCTCAATGCTTTCTCTGTGATGAACTATCATCGAATCCAAATAATCCACTTCGCTCATTCCCAGGGCAAGCATGGAAAAACCAAAGAGCGTTGATAATAAAAACACCTTTAATGAATCCATCATTTTGACCTCCATTTTATTTCCTGCTAACAAAAATACCGATTTAGCTCCGCAGTTCCTATGATCAATATCATTTGATCGGGGCCATGACGTACATTCAGGGATAGGAATGTATTAACAAAGCAGGTTAAATAAGATAAGCTCGGTCTAATAAATTTAAATGGAGTTCGCAATGAGTCTTTACGAGGATCTTTTAGGCCGTAGTCAATCAAAGTGTGAACTATGTTCTGACACTAAAAATCTCTCTCTTTATGAAATTCCGCCTGTAAATAAAGTTGATGAAAACACTGCTCTAATCGTGTGTCAAACTTGTCTAGGTCAGATTGAAGATCCAGCAACAATCGATACTAATCATTGGCGTTGCTTAAATGAGAGTATGTGGAGTGAATTCCAACCAGTCCAAGTAATGGCCTATCGTATGCTGTCTCAGCTGAGAACCGAAGCGTGGGCCCAGGATCTCTTAGAGCAACTCTATTTGGATGATTCAATACTTGACTGGGCAAAAGCTGGAATTCCTGAGGAAGCGGAAATTGACTCAACCAAACCGACTCTCGATAGTAATGGTACCAAACTAGCTGAAGGTGACTCGGTTACATTGATTAAGGATCTGGACGTTAAAGGTGCCGGTTTTACGGCGAAAAGAGGAACACTCGTCCGAAATATTAAACTTACCAATAATCCTGAGCATATTGAGGGTAAGGTTGAAGGCATTCAAATTGTTTTGATCTCGAAGTTTTTGAAAAAAGTTTAATTTATATCCTTACGTGTTTATCAAAA
>JBILYY010000086.1:0-14343 GCA_044377495.1 Bacteriovoracaceae bacterium
CTTTAGACTTTCAAGGATCACCTTAAATAAAATCACCGGAATCAGGAGTCGTTGCTCTGGTGAAAGAGTTTTATTTTTTTCATCAATCCAATGCATGAGCGGATCAAGTGAAACTTCGGATTTTAGATAATAATGAGGTATTTCCTTTTTTGAGTGTGACATGGCCTTAGCTATGGCCTCGCGTAGATTCGATCCGGTATGTGGTTGTAAGGGAGTGACTTGAAGATCTTTTAATTCGATCTGACCTTCAGATCCTGACCCTTTAATTTTTGTCAGGTCAATATTTTTTTCAAGCGCTAACTTCCTGGCCGCAGGTGAAATCTTGATACGGCCCTCAGGTTCTTTTACGGGGACTGCAGGGGCAAGATCACTTCCCACAACGTCAAAGGTTGCGATTTCCTGGCCAACAGGAATTTCATCTCCCACATGACCCTTTAAATCCAGAACCTTTCCGTCCCTGAAACTTTCAATTTCCACCGTTGATTTTGTGGTTTCTACCACCGCAATCATTTGCCCTTTTTTGACATCGTCACCGGGTTTAATTTTCCAGTCCATTAATTTTCCGTGATCCATATCAGCACCAAGGGAAGGCATTGGGACGTGATAAATCATTTTAGAATCTCCTGTATTTTTTGGATAATGTCCTGAGTCTGAGGAATGGCCGCCAACTCTAAATGGCGAGCGTAAGGAATTGGCACTTCTTTGCGGCAAAGTCTTTGTACGGGAGAATCAAGTTCAAAAAAACATGACTCCATTATTCTGGCCGAGATCTCGGCCGATAAACTTCCTGACTTCCATCCTTCATCAACTATTAATACTCGGTGAGTTTTTCTAACCGAATTGAAGATCGTTTCATTATCAAGTGGCCTTAAACATCGCAAATCAATTACTTCTATCTCAAGGCCCGATTTTTCAATTTCTTTAGCGGCTTCGACACAACGGGGAAGCATTCCCCCATAAGTAATCAACGTCAGAGATTTTCCCGTTTTACGAACGAGTGCCTTAAAAGGAGAATTCATTAAAGGCATGTCCCCTACTTCTTCGGAAGCATTTAAAAGCAGTGCATGTTCAAAAATGAGTACCGGATCAGGATCTAGGATTGCAAAATGTAAAAATGAACGTGCGTCTTCAACCGTTGCGGGGGTGAGAATTTTTATCCCAGGGATATGCGCAAACCAACCTTCAAAGGAATGAGAGTGCTGGGCACCCAGTTGTCTACCACCACCAGTGGTCATGCGTATGACAAGAGGCACAGCTAATTGTCCGCCTGACATATGCCTTAGGATGGCAGCAGTATTAACAATTTGATCAAGCGCTAATAAACTAAAATTGACCGTCATAATTTCCACAATTGGTCTCATACCACCGAGCGCAGCGCCTATTCCTATTCCCGTAAAACCGACTTCCGACAAAGGAGCATCGGTAATTCTCTCTGGGCCATAGGTTTCTAGAAAACCTTTAGTCACAGCATAAGTTCCACCATAGGCGCCAACATCTTCCCCCATGAGAAATACTTTTGGGTCATTATCTAAAGCATTTTTAATACCTTCTCTTAAGGCCTCTCTATAAGTCATTTTCATATACATACTTTTCCAGATCTTCCACTGGCTCTAAAGTTCCTGCCTCCGCAAAAGCGACTGCCTCTTGCATCTCCTGCTCCACTTTCTTAGTTAAATCTTGAAATACGATTTCACTCAACAGCTTTTGGTCTAACATATAAGCTTTAAGAAAATTGATGGGATCGCGCTCTTTCCATATGATGACTTCTTCTTTCTTACGATAAAGTTCAGGATCAAACATTGAGTGAGGTCGAAATCGGTAGGTTTTGTATTCTATAAAATAAGGTCGTTGTTCTCGCTTAATATAATCAAGTGCAACCTGTGTTTTATCGATTACCTCCAAAACATTCATTCCATCAACGGATTGAGAGGCGACATTATAACTCTCAGCTTTTTTAACAAGATCCAATTGTGACTGCGAACGTGAGAGTGCTGTTCCCATTGCGTACATATTATTTTCACAACAAAAGAGAATTGGTATTTTCCACAATTCGGCAATATTCATGGTTTCATGAAAGGCGCCTTCCGCCATGGCACCTTCTCCAAAAAAACACACCGTCTGACGATCTTCCTTTAAACGTTTCGCCGCCATTGCCAACCCAGCGGCTTGAGGGATACCCGCGGCCACAATCGCACTCCCACCAAAAAATCGATGAGCTGCCGAAATTAGATGCATCGACCCTCCACGTCCTTTTGTGCAGCCTTCAACTTTTCCAAACATTTCTGCCATGATTAATTTTGCAGGGATCCCTTTTAATAATGCATGTCCATGCTCACGATATGTTGCCATCACATTATCTTGTGACCTAAGTAAATGCATCACTCCAGTTACTACGGCCTCTTCTCCGATATAGAGATGAAGAAAGCCCCGGATTTTCTCTTGAGTATAAAGTTCAGCACAAATTTCTTCCATGCGCCTTACACGCATCATATTATGCAGAATTGGAATAAGATCAGGGATGGTCATAGTTACTCTCCAAGGTAGAGAGATCACCTTCCGGTAATCCAAGTTCATGTGCCTTAAGTAGTCTGCGCATAATCTTGCCACTTCTGGTTTTTGGAAGATTATCTATAAACTGTATTTCTCTTGGCGCAATTGCCACGCCTAATTTCCTTCGGGCATAGCTAAGAATATCCAGTTTCTGCTCTTGGTCTGGAAGAAAACCTTTTTTCAAAACTACAAAGGCTTTAATCATTTCCCCAGCAACTTTGTCTGGCATACCAATAACAGCTGATTCTAAGACCGCAGGGTGCTCCATAAGAATATTTTCGACTTCAAAAGGTCCAATCAGATGACCAGATGTTTTGATGACATCATCTTGTCTTCCAACGAACCAGTAATATCCTTCCTCATCACGTTTTGCGACATCACCCGACAAGTACCAATCACCTGCAAAACATTTTGCATACCGCTCAGGATTTTCTAGATATCCTCTGAACATTGATGGCCAACCCATGTGTATTGCAATCTCTCCCTGCTCATTGGGTTCAGTTACAAAAACGATCTGAGAACCTTTATGTTCCTTGATTAAAGCAACTTCAATTCCAGGCACAGGCCTACCCATGGAACCAGGCCGTAGCGCAAGTTTTGAATCATTACAAATAATGATTCCTCCAGTTTCTGTCTGCCACCAATTATCATGGAGGGTAATATTTAAATTATTTCTGGCCCACTCAATAACTTCTGGATTAAGTGGTTCACCCACACTTGCGGCAAAACGAACGTGTGAGAAATCGTAATTTTTTGGAATATCATCGCCGGCACGCATAAGCATTCGCATCGCCGTTGGGGCGGTATACCAAACATCGACTTTAAAATGTTTAAGAATTTCGTACCATCTAACAGGATTAAATTCGGCCCCATCAATTAGCATCGTCACACCATTACAAAGAGGAGAAATTATCCCATAAGACGTGCCTGTGACCCAACCAGGATCTGCTGTACACCAAAAAATATCCTTCGGTTTTAAATCTAGTGCAAATTGTCCTGAAAATTTATGATAAACAACGGATTGGTGGACATGCATGGCCCCTTTGGGTTCACCAGTTGTTCCGCTAGTAAAATGCAAAAGCGCCAAGTCGTTTGGACCGGTTTTTTCTAGGATGGGATTTGGATTAGCTGTTCGCATAAAATCATGATAATTAATTGCGCACTTTATATCTTCGAGGCTGCCATCATCATCAATAAGTAAAATGTGTTTAAGAGTTGGGAGAGATCCTAAAATTGGCAATACTTTTTTACGAAACAATGAAGCATAAGAAAAAAGTATTTTTGCTTTTCCTTTTTTCATCCTTGCAAGAACAGGTTCTGGCCCAAAGGCAGAAAACAAAGGAGAGAATACGACTCCTAATCTCAAGGCCCCAAGTGCAACTGTATAGAGTTCTGGTATTCGTGGGGATAAAGAGAAAAGCACGTCCCCTTTCTTTACACCTAAACTTTTTAAAGCATTCGCAAACTTATACGTCTCAGTCGCAAAATCTTGATAAGTAAGATCTTTAAATGCATTTGGATCTTTAGGCCATGCAGGATCAATATAACGAATGGCAACCGAATGACAAAGAGAGCTCTTGAGATTACGATCAATCGCCTCGAAACAAATATTAACCGATCCAGAGTTTTCCTCCACGATTCTTGAGACTTCATTATTCCAAAATTGAACAGCTTCAGAAATTCCCATGCTTCAAAATACAACCTTCTTGTAAAAAGTCATGATGGCCTAAATCATAATGACCATTGCTGTCACATAATCAATGGAATGAAACTTGCACATCAAACTGACATATTACGGAGGTCATATGGCACAATTCATTAAGAACTTAAATACGATATCGATTAAGGACATTCCTTTAGTGGGTGGAAAAACGGCTTCGCTGGGTGAAATGTACCAGGAGCTAAGACCCAAAGGGATTAATATACCTCCTGGCTTTGCTATTACTGCTGATGCTTTTACTGCCGTGATAGACGCTGGCCAACTTTCAGAAAGAATTCACCAACTTCTTGATGCACTTGACACAAATGATATTGCTGCGCTCGCGCAAGTGGGGAGAGAAATTAGGGCGATGATCAAAGCAGTAAAATTTCCTGAGACCCTAATTAGTGAAATTACAACCGCCTATCATCAATTGAGTCAAATTGCCGGGACACAAGATAGTGATGTGGCGGTTCGATCATCAGCAACAGCAGAAGATCTTCCTGATGCATCATTTGCCGGGCAACAGGAAACATTTTTGAACATCCGAGGTGAAGATGAGTTACTCACCGCCTGTAGTAATTGTTTTGCCTCACTGTTTACTGACAGAGCAATTAGTTATCGAGTAAATAAAGGCTTCAAGCATGCTCAAATAAAACTTTCCATTTTTGTGCAACAAATGGTCAGGTCAGATCTTGGATCATCTGGTGTCATTTTTACGCTTGATCCCGAATCGGGTGCAAAAAATGTCATATTAATTAGTAGTGCATATGGGCTAGGTGAAAATATCGTGGGGGGCAAAGTTGATCCCGATGAATTCATGGTCCAAAAAGATCTCATCGGCAAAGCAGCAGTACCCATCATAAAAAGAAAAATTGGTGCCAAACAAATGCGACTAATTTATGCCAGACATGGGACTCGAACAACAAAGAACATCGAAGTTTCGGAAGCAGATAAAGAAAAACAATCCCTGAACGATGAAGATATTATTGAGCTCGCAGAATGGGCAAAAAAGGTGGAGGAACATTATTCAAAGATCCATGCAAAATATATGCCCATGGACATTGAATGGGCCCAGGATGGTAGGACTGGTGAATTATTCATTCTACAAGCTAGACCAGAAACCATTCACATCACTGGAAAAGAGTCTTTAAATGAAACATTTGAATTACTTGAAAAATCTAACGTCATTTTAAAAGGACGGGCCGTTGGTACTCGAATCGGTCAAGGTAAGGTCAAAATTATACACGACGTCTCTGAGTTGGCAGACTTTAGGGAAGGAGAAATTTTAGTGACAGATATGACTGATCCGGACTGGGAACCAGTCATGAAAAAGGCCGGTGGCATTATCACTAACCGCGGAGGCAGAACTTGTCATGCGGCAATCGTCAGTCGTGAGCATGGAGTTCCTTGTCTTGTTGGAACAGGCAAAGCAACAGAAATGTTAAAGGACGAACAAGAGGTAACGGTTTCTTGCGCTCAAGGTTCTGAAGGTTTTGTCTACGAAGGATTATTAAAATACAAAAAAGAAACAATTGATTCAACCATTTCGAATCAAACGAAAACTAAAATCATGATCAATCTAGGAAATCCAAATGAAGCTTTCAAGGATTCGCTTCTTCCCGTGGCGGGAGTGGGATTAACTCGTATAGAATTTATTATAAACGAAGCCATCAAAATTCATCCGATGGCCTTAGTTAATTTCAACAATATTGTAGACAGAAACGTTAAGGATGCAATCTTAAAAGTCCTAGGTACCTACGCCAACAGTCCAAAACAATTTTTCATTAACAAATTGGCAGAAGGCATAGCCACGATTGCAGGTGCCTTCTATCCACGCCCTGTAATTGTACGCTTCTCGGATTTTAAGACAAATGAATATGCTAACTTAATAGGTGGAAAAGAATTTGAGCCGATCGAAGAAAATCCTATGCTTGGTTTTAGAGGTGCCTCTCGGTATTACCATGAAAGTTATCGTGATGCATTTGCCTTAGAGTGCGAGGCGCTGAAGGTTGTCAGAGAAACAATTGGTCTGACTAACGTAAAGATCATGATTCCTTTTTGTCGAACGCCTAAAGAAGGAAAAGCCGTTTTAGCAGAAATGGAGAAAAACGGACTAACAAGGGGACATGAGGATTTGGAAGTTTACGTTATGGCCGAACTCCCATCCAATATTCTCAATGCTCAGGAATTTGCAAAAATTTTTGACGGCTTCTCAATTGGTTCAAATGATCTGACACAAATGGTTCTCGGGGTTGACCGGGATTCGGCCATTCTTGGAGAGCTCTTTGATGAAAGAGATCCAGCGGTACTAAATATGCTCACAATGGCCATTCAAGAAGCAAAACTGTCGCACATACCTATCGGTATTTGTGGTCAGGCACCAAGTGATTATCCCGAAATAACACAATTCTTAGTTGAGAATGATATTGATTCAATTTCTGTTTCTTCGGACGTTGTTTTAAAAACAATTAAAATTGTTTCTGAGGCGGAAATAAGCAAGGAATTTAGAATTGGACTGATTCATGAACAAGAGCTGTGATGGCTTTCCCTAAGGAGGCCATCACAGCAGACTATTTTCTTAGAAACTCATTTTTATTTTCATCTTCGAGATAGTTTCAACTTCATAACCATTGTCATGCTTAACTTTATAATAAGAAGTTGTAAAATCGCATTTCCCAGTAGGTCTAATCGTAGTACCAAAGAAACTCTTCTTAACTGTAGCGCAAACAATCTGCTCCCCAGCGAGTGCCAGAACCACTTCTTTTGAATCTACGTCATAGCTAAGTCCTGGAACAAGCACTCTTTCTTCTAATGGCATTAAATCTTGATTATATTCAGGAACAAAATTAAGTGATACCCATGAACGGCCAAGATCTTTATTGATCCCGAAAGATGCCTTAATGTCACTGTATCCACGAGTCTCATAAGTAGGAGCATCGTAAACCACAACTTCGCCTGCGAAAGCTTGAAGCGAAAGGGCCAACATCATTGCTGTTAAAATTGTCTTCATTGTAAACTCCTTAAAAGTTTGTTGTTTTCTTAAAGGGTTTATAGCCACTAAAGACTAAGCTGTATCGTCAGGTATTTGTCATGCTATTGTGGGCACCTCTTAACATAGTATAATTTCTTAAGTGATTCATTAGTTAAACCTCAGATTATCAAGACTTAAGTACCTATAATCTCTCAAGCGCAAACACCTCTTACATATTTAATTTAATCTTCTTATAATCAATTCATGAAAATTGCATTACCCTTTTTGTTTATCATTTTTTCACCATCTCTCTTCGCACAAGTCACTTTTAAATGGCTCGGCACTTCTGGTTTTGCACTTTCTGATCAGGCAACAACTTTGATATTTGATCCTGCCATCACTCGCATTCCAATCTATGACTTTCTTCCCTTTAGGACAGTGAAATCCGATACTACAGAAGTGGATTACTGGATGAATAAGTGCGGGCTAAAATCTGTTCAAGGAACCTTTGTTAATCATGCGCACACTGATCACGTCATTGATGCCCCATATGTTGTTAAGAAATACGGCGGCAAACTCTTCGGTTCAAGCTCAGTAGTAAATGTTGGACTTGGGCAGGGACTAAATATGAATCAGGTTCAAATAATCAAACATGGCCAAGAGTTAAAAATTGGAAGCTTTACCATCAAACCCTTTAATACGCCCCACGCGCCTCATCTTTTTGATATTATGCTAATGAATGGCCATATTGAGAAACCTCTTCCTTCACCCACTTCCGTATGGAATTACCTCGTTGGAGACACACATAGTTTTCTAATTACGCACCCAAAAGGCAGCATCCTATTTCAGGCGATTGGAAGGATTGCAGAACGCGATCCCCTTCAAAATATAAAGGTCGATGTTCTACTCCTCACCATTGCCAATCGAACTTCGTCTGAAGAGCTCATTCAAAAAAGAGTTCTGCCCTCAAATGCAAAAATACTTATCCCACTTCACTATGATAACTTCTTTTACAAAATGAGAAGAGACGATGAAATTGATGAATTCTGGGGGGTAAAGGTTGACGAATTTGAAGAGAAAGTAAAAACGATGACAAAAAATGTAAAGACTAAATGGCCACGGTACTGTGAAGAATTACCACTTTTATAGGATAAGAATAAAGTCATGAAAACTCTAACAATCTTTTCTATTGGTATATTGTGCTGGCCTATACTTGAATATATGCTCCACCGGTTTCTTGGCCATGACTTGAAAATAAAGACTCTCTTCAAAAAAGAACATACGAGACACCATGCTGAAACAAATTACTTTGCTCCTCTTAAACTTAAGATTCTAGCAGCAATACCTGTTTGTACTTTAGCGATTCTATTTTTGTCTTATGTTACCAATTCCTTACAAACAGGCATGATATTTACTGCCGGATTCCTTGCGATGTTTTCTTTGTACGAATGGGTGCATTGGACCATTCATGCCAAAGCACCAAAGACTAAACTGGGAATGAAACTTAGAAAACATCACCTTGCCCATCATTTTCATAATCCAAAAATGAACCATGGGGTAACAACTACTATTATAGACAAACTAGTTGGTACTTATTTGCCGGTCTCGATCGTAAAGGTACCCAAGAGTATACCTTTACCATGGCTTTTTGAGCCCGGAAAACAAACCATTGATCCAAAATTTGCAGAGCATTTTCAGATAAAATAATATTACTTAACGATAGGAAGTTTCAATTCATTCCATTTCAGCATACCACCTTCAAGATTGTAGACATTTTTGAATCCGGCCTGAAGTGCACGCTTGGTTGATTCAGCCGATCGCATCCCGGATCGACAAACAAAAACAATATTTTCTTCTTTAGGAAGGTCCTTTAGTTTTATTTCAAAGTCATCCCCTAAAGTGACAAGTACAGCATGAGAGATGTGACCTAATTCAGCAGAAAATTCATCAGGTCTTCTAACATCGATAATTTTAAATTCGCTCATCTTTGTAAAAAGGATTTCAGGATTCATTAAAGGGATACTTTGATTTTCCACAAGTCCGCACTTCAAATTGGCGGGGACTGCTTCTCGAATTTTCTTTGGAAAATCTAAATTAAGTTCTTTCATAAATTTAACAAAGCCATCTTCCGTCATAGACAAATTAAGTCTAGGATTAAATTTTTTCTCAAGTCCAATAGTTGATTTCGTAAACCCTTTATAGTCATGTGCCGGATAAACGACAGTTGCATCATCAAGACAAAATAGTTTAATCCTGACACTATTAAAAAGAATGTTGGAAGACCCACTTTGAAAATCTGTTCGTCCGCAACCACGAATTAAAAGTACATCTCCGGTAAATATTAAATTTTCAACCTTGTAGCTTAAGCAGCCATTAGTATGACCGGGGGTACTAATTACTGTTACAGTTTTATTCCCAAATCTTAATTCTTGCCCGTCTATAAGACCAATGTCAGGGCATATCGTTGGGTATAATGCACTAAGAGCAATTTGAGCTCCTGTTTTTTTTCTGATCTGTCCAGACCCTGTGATGTGATCCGCGTGCACATGAGTCTCAAGAATTAATTTTAGCTTTAGACCAAGTTCTTCTATTAAATTAAGATCTCTATTAACCATTTCAAGGACAGGATCAATTATAATCGCATCTTTAGTTAAAGGATCACCTAGTAAATAGGTGTAGGTGGACGATTCTTTTTCAAAGAGCTGATAAAATATTAACTCGTTATTCACTTTGACCTCGTAAATTTATTATCCAGCGACTGGAAAAACTTCATCCCAATAAGCATAGACACAATAAAATAAATAAATGATGGATTGCCTGAAGTCAAAGAAACAATACCCGTTCAGGACATATTCCAGCCCACCCCAAACAATAGCAGCATCAATAGCTTGAATTGTAATAATCTCCTTGCTAGTATTACAGTTTAATAATATTGTAATACTAAAGCAAAGGCAATGAATATATGGTATATGCACTAATTGGTTTGATTGTTGGTTTAATAGTCGGCCTTACAGGTGCAGGCGGAGCTCTCATTTCCATTCCCTTATTCCTTATTCTAATAAATGCAACTCTTAAAGAGGCTACAGTGTTATCACTCATTGCCGTAATATTAGGAACCAGTATTAATCTTTATGGTCAAAAATATAAAATTGATAAAAAACTAGTTTTTAGCTTTGTAGGTTTTGGGGCACTCGCTAACTTTGCATCCCTTCCTCTTAAGCCACATATTTCTGATCTTGTAATCGCCATGCTACTCTCACTAATTGCTATATATAGTATTTGGAGCATTTGGAAAAATCAATCATCTCAGCCTTTGGCCCAACCAAAGATTTCATTTTTAAAACTTACTTTTCCAGGACTGATTTTAGGAGTAGTAACAACGATGACAGGACTTGGAGGGGGAGTTTTATTAGTACCTATGCTTATGAGTGGTTTTGGCAAAAGTTACGAGCAGGCCCTACCTACTAGTCTTGCAACCATATTCCTTATTTCACTCATTTCTTTTCTTTTGCAAATGAAATCGGGTCTGGAACTCGTCACAATCTCTGAAATTTGTTTCATCGCAATTGGTACGATTGTGGCCTTTCTTTTGCTCAAAGCAGTTTTGAGGAATGTCAGTAGCATAAAAATAATGCTACTACGAAAAATAATATTCAGTGCCGTGACGCTATATTCGATAACAACTATTATACTTAAAATCAAATAAGGTGTTTATGGACATGAACTTAATGCAGCAAAAATGTGAAGAAGTATCATCTCTTCTAAAGCACTTTTCTCATCCTCAAAGATTACTAATACTCTGTTATTTAAGTGATGGAGAAAAACAAGTTTCTGAAATTCATTCGGCAGTAGGCCTTTCACAATCGCAGACGTCACAATTCTTAAAAAGAATGCAAAGCGAAGGAGTACTTAAAGTTAGACGTGAAAAAAACTATTCTTTTTACTCACTGGAAAATCCTAACGTTAAAAAGATGATAAAATCTATGGATAAAATATTTTGCACCTGATTTCGATTTATTCATTTAGTTTTGGAAATGATAATAATATTGCGTCAAATTTTAGTTTTAATAATCAACTCAAAACTTTTTGCTACACTTTTCTGCCATGACATTCATCATATTCAAGGGATAAATAAACACTTATTCTTTTTCTATCACCTAGGGAGGTTAATATGAAATTGCCCTTATCTCTCAACTATATAAAGACTCTTTTTACACGTGCTCTAGAAAGTGTTGGTAGGAGTCTTGAAATGCATATGCCATTAGCTTACAAGCCTCCAAAAAAGAATAAAACGAAGGTTATAATAAACCCCAGGAAAATGGATGGGCAAGAAAACTCCAGGGCGAAGGGCAGCATTCATTCAGAGAACCAGATTTATAACCACCCGAGAAAAGATATTCCCTCTATTCATGAAAAGCACTAGAAACTCTTGGATGAAGCCATTTAATAACTACTTCAGTTCCAATCGCGAATAGGACCCAGAAGGGGTAATAATCCAAACGAATTAGCCCATGTATATGGGGACCAACTTTGTATTCCCAAGGGCAAGTTCCAGTGAAGTACCGAAGAGCCGCTCCTGCAATATATTCTACAATAAGTATCCCTAGTCCAAAAACAAGACCTCTGCCCCACCATTTAAGTTTTGCTAAAATATTTATCAACGGGGGAAACACAATTGCCGTTATCCCATAAATTGGAAACATCCAAATGTAAGAATATCCTTTGAGCGACATATTGAGAATAGGTAAAGATAGTGTGTCATAAATGGCTGTGAAAAATATTTCCACGGTAATACCAATACAACCCATAAAGATAAAGAGTGCCAAGTTATGTTGAAGATATTTTCTCATTTTATTTATTTATCATTGAAAACAATCTTGCGATAGCTGTCCTTATCATTAACAATATAATCATGTTGCCTTTAAGCTTTTTTATCATAGCGCTTCTTTATGCTACAGTCGGGTTTGGAGGGGGTTCCTCTTACTTAGCACTACTCACAGTAACTGATGTTCCCTTCTTCCTTATTCCTAAATTGGCATTGATTTGTAATTTACTAGTGGTAAGTGGTGGCTGTTATCACTACTTCCGAAACAAGCATTTCAACATACCGCTTATGTTACCCTTCATTCTTTCATCCGTTCCGATGGCATTTTTGGGGGGTATGTATGCCATCTCCGAAAATACTTTTCAGGGTTTACTTGCAGGTTGCTTAATTTTGGCCGGGATCCGGTTACTTTTTATTCCGAAGTCTTCCATCGAATTGACTAATAATCCTTCATGGCCAATGTCTCTTGGTATTGGTGGTGTCTTAGGTGCTCTGTCAGGAGTTGTAGGCATTGGTGGAGGAATTTTTCTGGCCCCTCTGATGCTGAACCTAAAGTGGGGCAAGCCAAAAGAAGTGGCATCTACCGCGAGTGCTTTTATCTGGCTTAATTCCCTTGCAGGTCTCGTTGGGCAATCAACGAAGGGAATATCGCCTGAGATTATAAACTATTGGCCATTGTTCTTGGCCGTAATCGCAGGGGGGCAAGTTGGATCATTTTTTGGGTCCCATCCAAAGATTTCCCAAAGCTCAATTCAACGTTTAACGGCGATTCTCATCTTATGTATTTCAGTAAGACTCATAATAAAGCTTTTCTAAAGGTTTTGACCTTCTCAAAAAATGATATAGATCATCTTTAGTTAAACAGTTTGACCAAAGCTTTATAATTAGCTGATCTAGGACATTTTTTTTTTCTTTAAATTCATTCAAAATGAAAAAATGAAAAATCACATCCAACAAATTGACCTCTCTGATTTAGAAACTATCACCAACATTTTTGGAATCATGACGTTTAGTAACGATTTTGATCTTGTGTATGAGAAACAGATTCCAAATACAGGAATTATTCTGTTTCAGGGTGAACTCAGCCTCACCAAGAAGAAGAGCTCGCTTATTGTGGCAACACCTGGTTCAATCCTAGGTCTTCAGAATATGCTTGATGGGATTCCAATTAATTTTAAGTGTTCTATTAAAAAAGACTCAAGCGTCATTCTTTTACCCAAATCCGAGATCATAAAAATACTTAAAAGGAAACACTCTCCACTATATAAAATTCTTTTTGGTAGTTCTTATAAAGAGTTGGCCTGTTAGATCCACTTTAGATTTAAACCTTAGTAATTTCTGTTGTTTGAGCCTCCTTGCGCTGCTTTATTTTCCTCACAATTCGTCGTTATTCATTGTTATTACCTACGAATTTCCTTAATATAGGTGTTCAAATTGAGCACCCAAAGGAACATGTCATGAAGAAATATGAATCTCTTAACTTCATTAATTTTGAGTCACTACTAACCTCTGAACAAAAAGAAATACGTGATTCTGTACGTAAGTTCGTCGATGATGAAGTTCTTCCACTTATGCAGGAAGCTTTTCGTAACGAAACATTCCCTAAACAACTAATTAAGCGTTTTGGCGATCTTGGCCTTTTAGGTGCTAACCTAAAGGGTTATGGATGCTCAGGAATTGATACAGTTTCCTATGGCCTGGTCATGCAGGAAATTGAAAGAGCGGATTCAGGTGTTCGCTCTTTTGTATCTGTCCAGGGTGCCCTTTGTATGTACCCTATCTATGCCTATGGTAATGAAGAACAAAAACAAAAATTTCTTCCGCCTATGGCCCGTGGAGAAGTAATCGGTTGTTTTGGTTTAACAGAACCAGACGCCGGTTCAGATCCAGGTAGTATGATAACAAACGCGGTTGAAACAGCTGACGGATATGTTTTAAACGGTAACAAGATGTGGATCACGAATGGTTCAATCGCAGATGTGGCCATCGTTTGGGCAAAGCTTAATGGTGTGATCAGAGGTTTTCTGGTTGAAAAGGGAACACCTGGTTTCAGCACTTCTTTAATGAAGGGTAAATTCTCTCTTCGAGCTTCAATCACTTCAGAACTTCATTTTGAAAATTGCAAAATTCCAAAAGCAAATATTCTTCCTGGAGTACAAGGACTCAAAGGTCCTTTGGGTTGCCTTTCTCAGGCACGCTTTGGTATCGCATGGGGAGCTATTGGCGCAGCTAATGCTTGCTATCATGAAGCCCTTAACTATGTTCTTAATCGACCGATGTTCAATAAGCCACTCG
>JBILYY010000202.1:0-5212 GCA_044377495.1 Bacteriovoracaceae bacterium
TGTTTCGCACTTCGAATTGCCTCAACAATGGCAAAGGAAGAAGGCTGGCTAGCAGAACATATGCTGATTCTTGGAGTTGAAAATCCTCAAGGCGAAAAGCACTACGTAACTGCGGCCTTTCCAAGTGCGTGTGGAAAAACTAACTTTGCTATGCTTATTCCACCAACTGCAATGGCCGGATGGAAGATCACTACCATTGGTGATGACATCGCCTGGATCAAGCCTGGTGCTGATGGCAGACTTTACGCCATCAATCCTGAATCAGGATTTTTCGGTGTTGCTCCGGGAACAAGTTTTAAAACAAATCCAAATGCTATGCACTCACTCAGTGCCAATACTATTTTTACCAACGTTGCTTTAACGGAAGACAAAGATGTGTGGTGGGAAGAGATGACCGAAACTGCTCCGGAAAATCTTACTGATTGGATGGGCCAGCCATGGACTCCAAACTCAGGAAAGAATGCCGCTCATCCGAATGCACGCTTCACCGCCCCTGCTAATCAGTGTCCGTGTGTAGACAAAAACTGGGAGAATCCAGCAGGTGTTCCAATTAGTGCAATGATTTTTGGCGGCCGTCGTCCGGATACTATTCCTCTTGTGTACCAAGCAAAGAGCTGGGAGCACGGAGTATATATTGCGGCCACAACCGGTTCAGAAACCACAGCTGCAGCAACTGGCCAAGTGGGCGTTGTACGTCGTGATCCGATGGCGATGCTTCCGTTTTGTGGCTACAACATGGATTCATATTTTAATCACTGGATTGAAATGGGTAATAAGGCCGGAGCAAAAGCTCCCCTCATTTTCGGCGTGAACTGGTTTAGAAAAAATGCGGAAGGCAAATTCGCTTGGCCTGGCTTTGGAGAGAATGCTCGAGTGCTCGCCTGGATTATAGGTCGCGTGCAAAATAAAGCTTCTGGTGTTGATACAGCAGTTGGTGTGATGCCAACTTACAAAGATATTAACTGGACTGGACTTGAGGGCATGACAGAAACTAAATTCAGTGAACTGACTTCACTTGATTCGGATAAATGGCAAAAAGAGGTTAAATCTAGTGCAGAGTTTTTTGCAAAATTTGAAGGGCCATTGCCGGCCGGATTTGAAAAAATACAAAATCAGATTGCGACGGGGTTTGTGGGAAAGTCTGAAACGAAATCGAAGGATCGATTTGGAGAAATGGTTCTATAAATTAATTTTAAATGGCCCGCTTACGCGGGCCTTTTTTTTTAGTGGTTCAAGGTTTCATCTTCACTGTTTTTGTCATTGATCGTACGGCTCGTATTCAACCACGTACGAGTAAGATCAGAAGCTGCATGCCTACCACCTAATCCAAAAGCTAAACCGAAAGCAAGTGCCAAAGAGGCCACAAGCCCTGTGAAGAGGATATTGATCAGGTTAGTTGCGATACCTAACTGACTAACTGATGCAATAACGGCAAAGCCAAAAATACCGTAGCGAACTAGCATTGCAGGCATATTGGGACTTCCAAATCCCATTTTAGAAGTTGAGCTTTGTACAATTCCAGAAACGTAACGAGACGACCATGCACCTAAAACGAGGATTGAAACTGCGACCAAAATATTAGGAATGAAGAGAATTATTCTATTTATGATCCCTGTAAGCTGAACAATACCCAGCGAGATCGCTGCGGCCTGAACAAAGATGAGAAAAAGGAACCATTTTACAACTCCCCCCGTGAAGGTGGACAAATGAACTTTCCTACCCCTTCCTGTTGAAGGTAAGTAATCATTAATCTGGGCCTTCTCGGCAACCAACTCTAGTTTCATTCTGATTAGTAATTTTTCAACAAGTCTTCCAACAAACTTAGAAACAAACCATCCTACGGCCAAAATAATAATCCCACCCAAAAATGATGGGATAAAATTCATAAACTGGGTAAAGCTAGAATTTAATCCGGCCCATAATGTTTGGGTGATATTTGTGATTTTCTCGGGCATAAAATTCTCCTTTAAAAGTTCATCTCAAAGGAAAGACATGCATAAACGGTTCCAGAATAGTTGATCGGTTTGAAGCAAGTAAATTAAAGCTCTTCAGTAAATATCTTCTCCGTGATCTTCCAAAACTTCCCCTGCTTTCTTGCAATAATAAACGCTGGCATTCTGAAAAGCTTTTGATAACGAATAACTTCCTCAGCACTGGTAATATGCAACCCTAATTCCGGTCTTCGCAAGTGTGACCTTAAAAAATCAATATTGAATTTCTTAAGGCTGGTAGGATTATTCAGAAAATGAAACTCGGTAAAGTATTTAGCATCATAATCATAATATTTAATTTCAATATAGGGATTTCCGTTCTTATCGCTGCGCTCCTCCAGCTTGATCATATCAGGCTTAAGCACATGAGCATCCTTAGACAGCTTGGCCTGCTTTAACTTAGAATCCGCATCAATCAAAACCGCATCACAGGTCGTACAAGCTCGAGCAGTGATATCATTTTCATTACCGCACTTATGGCAAATCTTATAACGAAAACGATATCCACAGGCCCTAATTTCCATCGTTGACGAATCCTGAGTAGCGCCTCGACATTTTCTGCCAAAATGCTCAATCACATCTCCGTCTAAATTACGAAGGCCCCAAAAATCATTTTCAAAATTACACTCAGGGCAAGTCACCTGAACCGGCACCGAATCTTTCTGCGGTTTTTTATCACTAATCTCTGGACTGTAAATATCATGAGTAATACCGGCGTAATCTAGGACGTAACAATCTTTTTTCCCCTCATCCAGACGAAGTCCACGGCCTACGATTTGCTGGTACAAGCTTACGGACTCTGTGGGACGAAGAATGGCTATGACGTCCACATGGGGAGCATCAAAGCCGGTAGTTAAAACGGAAACGTTAACTAGGTACTTAAATTTTTTATTTTTAAAGTCATTAATAATTTTATCGCGATCAACATCATCAGTATCTCCAATGACAATGCGGGCCTCTCCCTCTGGCAGGCACTCAAGAATTTCTTTGGCGTGTCTGACGGTGGAGCTAAAAATCATCACACCCTGTCGATTATAATTTTCGGTGATATCAATAATGTTTTTGATAATAAGCGGAGTGAGTCGTCTCTGGCCTTTTAAAATTTCTTCTACCTCAGAACTCGAGTACATTCTCCCCGACTCCGTTAAGTCAGAAAAATCATATGAGGTCACAGGAATATCAATTTTTACGGGTCTGGTCAGATAGCCATTCTTAATCATGTAATCCAGCGGCAGTTCAAAAACACACTGCTTAAAAAACCTCTGGTCTTCTGTTTTGATTTCACCTTTATGACTGTATTCATAGATCCAACCAAGTCCTAGTCGGTACGGGGTGGCAGTGAGACCCAATATGCAAATACTGCTATTTTTTTCCCGGAGTTTTGCTATGACGGTTGAATACTGAGTGTCATTTTCCAGACTAACTCGATGGCATTCATCGATAATCAAAAGAGTAAAATCACTAAAAAAATCATCTTCAGCATTAGCGACCGATTGAATACTCCCAAAGATAACTTTTTGACTGATGTCTTTTTTTCCCAGGCCTGCGGAATAAATCCCAGCCTCGAGATCATAACTCTTATATTTTAAATAATTTTGTTCAACCAATTCTTTTACATGCGCCAAAACTAAAACACGGCCTTTAGCGATTTTGGCGAGTTCAGCGATGACTAAGCTTTTTCCTGCCCCCGTTGGGAGGACAATGACGGCCGGGCTTCGCTGTTTTCGGAAATAGCTGAGGGTGTTTTCAACTGCTTCTTGTTGGTAGGGCCTGAGAGTGTACATGGAAATATCTTAGTTTTTTTAACGAATTAAGTCACGTAAACAGTAGGTACTTGATGGGAGGTTTGAAAACTAAGACGACTGAACTTTTGTCAAATGTGATTTAGCTAAACTTTAATTCTTTTGGCGCAAGGCAATCGCTTCAAATAGACCTAGTTTTTTTTTATCACTCTTTCAGGGAGTTCCAATGAAAAAATCTAGTCTAGTTTTGACACTTTTATTTTTATCAATAGCCTTTATTTCATGTAGCGGAAGTAATGGCAGTGATGGCAAAGATGCCCCTCCACAAGAAGAAGAAGATACAGGAGGCACATCAGGTGGCGGTGGAGGAGGAAGCGCGTGCTTGAGTACAAATCAAAAGGAAAACATAACAAAGCTCTTCAATCGTTTAGCGGATATATCACAGGCCAGCGGCCTAGCAAAACAAAGCTCACGGGACTCAGAAGGAAATACAATAAATACAGATCTTTTTGGTGGATATATCTTTACAAAAGAAAGTGACAGCTCCTGGACTGTTTATGGCGCTTTTTGCGATGAATTAGAGCAATGTTATGAGATTTCGTCGAAAGCATCCTTTAGAAACGGATGTTTTTTTGTGGATAAAGATCAAGCAAAAATTTTATCCAGTTCCTCTAACTCATTACGAGTTTACGTTAAGACAGTTGACGGGAGTAGAGATGAGTCAAGTATTTCAATTTCGTCCTCTGATAAAGTCAGGACACAGGAAATTGTTAGTCAGGGCGGAGTTACTTATTATGTTTTCGACTTTAAGGAAGATTAGGCTGCCGTTCTTAATCGCGAACCGGCAGCCTATGGGATATTATTTTTTCTTAGCTTTCTTCTTAACGACTTTCTTTGGAGCTGATTTCTTGCCAGGAGCTTTTTTAACAACTTTCTTAGCAGCTACTTTTTTTGCAGGAGCTTTTTTAACAACTTTCTTAGCTGCTTTTTTAGCAGGTGCTTTTTTAACAACTTTCTTAGCTGCTTTCTTCGCTGCTTTTTTAGCAGGAGCTTTTTTAACGGCTTTCTTCGCTACTTTTTTAGCAGGAGCTTTTACAACTTTCGGTGCCTGTACAACAGGTTTTGTTGCTTTAGGTGTCTCAACCTTAGCAGGAGCAGCAAGATCAGGCTTATCAACTAGTTTTTGGTATTCAACCAACAAGACGTGATAAAAATCCCATGAATTTTCAACTTTTAGCGTTTTCAATTCAGTGCTAAATTTTTGCCACAAACTAAGGTCTTTATTTTTAAATTGCGCCACTAAATAGATACATTTCTGAACCAAATCAGCTTTGTGATGATCTGAAATCTCGTTAGGGAATGTCATAAATTCTTCTTTTTCTAAGGGTTGATCTAATAATCCTACCTCTCAAAATTGACGCTGCCAAGCGCAGACAATTGAATTTTTGTCAGATTTCATTTAGCTAATCTTTAATTCTA
>JBILYY010000087.1:0-14296 GCA_044377495.1 Bacteriovoracaceae bacterium
TTTCTTTAATGGTTCGGCGATTGCAATCTTTAAAGCCGTAAAAATATGTTGTATTGACTCTGTCTCTTCTACGGCAATAGCTCATTACATCTTCCTTAGCAGTTGAACTCGCGCAACAGATTTCCTGTTCGGCGTAACTCATTCCATCTTTTTGACACTGATTCGAAGCATGGTCTAAAAATAGAGTGTGGCCAATTTCATGTATAAGTTCATCTACAACTTTGGCATCTGTTACTAGCTCAACTCTTCCACCGTCCTCTAATCCCCATGCAATTTCCATTGGATTTTCGGTAACAGCTACGCGGCCACTAGCAAATCCTAATGCTTCAAATTGAGCTCCTGTGACAACGACTAGAGCATCCACATCTTCAAGATTAATTTCGCTGGTATCTTTTTGAAGGATTTTGTGGACCTCGGTACCTACACCCATACCAACATTGTCATAGTACCAAAGCCTTTGCAGGCGCTCTAATTCAGTTACATGTGCTTGGCGGTAGTCAGGGAAATTTTCAATTTTACTATTAAATGGAATAACCGCTTTAGATACAGTTTTAAGTCTAAGTGCTTCGCCTGTTGCTTTATAAAATCTCTCTTCCAGAAGCATTTGAACGCGAGTGAGATCATCCATGTTGTAGTATTCGCCGTAGTAGACAAGCCCGATATTTAAAACAGCTTCAGTTCTTTTCTTGTAAAACTTTGGCATCATCGTTACTGCCATTGAGTCATCGGTTTCAGGTATAATAATTGAAGTGGGAACTTGAGGCACAGGATCTAGATGAGATGCTGTAGTTGAAGGCTGAGGATGAGATTCATTTTTCTTTGGAGTCCGATTAGATTTCTTTCTTAAAAAATTGGGAATTATTTTTGAAAAGAATGATCTTTCAGGTTTAGCTTCTTCGAAGCTGCTGGTCTGAGTTTGAGCAAGGGCCTCGAAGCTGATAAGTATAGCAAAGATTAAAAAATAAGAGTTTTTCATTTCTCCATCATATTCCATTCAAGTTCAATCAAGAGGCGAGTGGAATATATTTCAGGATGCCGTCTCCTTTATCGACAGGTCATTTTCCCGCGTGATCTCGCTAAAGTAATAACAGAGACTTAGGCTAGGAATGGGGCCTATAGAACGCTTCTTTTTACAATGGACCATTTTAATGAGTACTCTTTAAAGGATTTGTTAGCGTTTAAAAAATGACCTACTTGAAGGATTTTCGATGAAAGCAGTATTGCTCCTACTCAGTATCAGTTTTTCTGTTAGTGTTTACGCCATATATGAAGAGGATAATCGAAAAGATCTTTATGAAATCGCGGATCCCCAAGTTAAGAAAGTTGCAGCGGCCATGGCCTATCAAATTGAAAAAGTGGAACTTACTGGATGGACCTTCGAGCGCAATTGGAAACTTGTGATGGAAACAATGGTTCAGCGAGGAGTTTGTGCAGAGGAGAGATTTTCAGGCCAACTTTCTTTGCGCAATAATTGCACCGCTATTCTTGTTTCTCCCAAACATCTTCTTTCAGCTGGAAACTGTATTAACGAACATTTCTGCACCAATGATTTATATTACTGGATGTTTGATAACGATTTAAAAACAGATGGGCCACAAATTGAAACCAACAGTCGCAAAAACTTTTATCGATGCAAGAAGGTTGTTAAGAGAGCTTTTGATCGTAACTCAGGGGTGAGCTACATTTTATTTGAGCTTGAAAAAGAAGTTAAAAACATAGAACCAGTCAAATTTCGCCGATCTGGAAGGATGGGAGTGAATGAGGAAGTTATCGTCCTTGGGCATCCTCAGGGGTTGCCTTTAAAAATTGCTGACCATGCTCAAGCTTTGGACCAAAATGAAACTCACTTTATTTTGAACTCAGACATATCCGGGAGTACAAGGGGAGCAGCCATAATCAATGCCAAAAATTACGAACTTGAAGGGATTATGGTTTATGGTACTGCCAATTACGAGAGTTCTGGAGATGCTTGCAAAAAGTCTACTGTTCTTAGAGATGAAGAAGCCCAAGAGCTAGCGTTAAAGACTTCCGTTTTTAAAGATATTTTGAATGGAATATAGGCTTCATTAAAATCATAAGACTTACTTATTTAAGACATCATTAACATTCTGTAACAAATTATTGATTTCTTTTTCCGTCGAAGGTGTCAAGGCCTTACATTCAGAAAAGTCATCTTCATCCTTAGGGTTTTTACCCTCAAATCGAAAAACAACTCGTGGACATTCGTTCGCAACAAAGTTTTGAATCTCCTCTACCTCTTCAAATCGTTTCGCTCCGGATTTGAAGCTTGTATATAGTTGGCAAAAAGAAGCAAACTCTGAAGCAATGCTAGAGCAGCTTTTGAATGTGAATTCTTGAATGGCATCTGTTTCTTTTATCTTGACCATGTCGCCGTCAATTGAGGCGATTAAATATGACAAAGCGTTGAGGGTGTCTGCCTTTTTTGATTTGTTTGATGAGAATCCAGGGATATTTTGAAGCCTAACTTGTTCCGATTTTTCTAAGCTAGTAAGCTCAAGTTTCAATTTTCGATAGAAGTCCTCCGGATTTGTGGCAACAATGTTTTTTGATTTTTCAATTAATGGATCCATTAAATTTAGTAACTGATCTTTGGTATAAAAGCCGAGTCGGTTAATTTTCGCAAACTCTGAAATCATGTTAATACTTTTCGGGTCCTGCAATTCAGACTTCTTGTTGGCAAGGATGGTACTGCCCATGGTGCTCTGAATTGATACAAATGCTTTGTTCCTATCAAATGCTTTCTCCATCTCTGACAAGTTTTGACCACAATTTGCATCAAGTCGACATAGCTTTTTTTCCTTGTTTTCAAGGCAAGCACCGAATGAACCCATCTTTGAACAATGATAAACAACATCAAGTTTTTTAGGCTCATCCAAAGACAGCTTTATAACACTGTTATATGTCCCTTCATTATCGAGTACGACGAGGTTTGGGTAGTTTTTGAATCTTAAATATTTGGGCTTGTTTTTTGCTTCACACGAGAATAGACCTAAATCCCACTCGGACGGTAGTTTATAATCAAACTGGACAACCCCGGTGATTGTATTTTTAAAATCGTTAAATAGACTGATCGTCCTGTGGGTCTCTTGGTCAGCAGACTGGATTTGCAATATCGCATTCTCTGGATAAGACAAATTGTAAGCGATTTCATTTTCGAGCTTCTTGATACTTGTTTTCAAATATTCCTGACTATTCACTTCTCGAGCTGTGTAATTAAAGTGCTGCTCATACCTTTCAGCGATGCCTTTTTCTTCCTGATTTAATAATGCATATTTAATTTTTGCAGATGTATATTTGCCCTGTTCTAGTAATTCAAAATACTTTGTTAGCTTTGGTGAATTTCTGTATTCCTTCTCAATAGTTTCCATTTCTTTTTTTGCTTTATCATAGAGCGCCTTTTCTTTCATCGTCTTATCTAAATCGGTCATCAGCTTCTTAGTGCTACTGGTGGTAATACTTCCCTCAGCATTTTCGATCAGTTTTTGATTGTTTGCTATTTTCTCTAAAAAAACCGATTTTTGATTTTTATCGTCTGCCAGAAGGTTTGTGTTTTCAAACTTTCCAATATCAAGCTGAGACTGAATAAGGTTCTCTTTAATTATAGGTAAAGCTTCTGTTGAAAACTTATTAATGGCCTTTATTCGGAGTTCAAAATCTGCATACCTGGAAGGTTGTGTTTGTGCTTGGGTGATAAAAGTTATAAAAAAAAGAAATAGGGCATAGTTTTTCATAAGCTTCTTATCGGAGATTTAATTGATTTCTTTATTGGCCATAGCCGATTAAGCAGGGTCTAATGTGCCGTAAATACGGTGACTTAAGGGGTGAGATTAAATATACGATCACTCAAAAAAATGAAACTAGTGTTATTGAGATTGCTTTTGCGGAACAAGTTATTTCCAATAGGACAAAAACTTTCGAAGGTCATAAAGACGGACCTTATGAGCGGGGAAAGGTCTGCCGTCTAGATAATGAGTTTGAGAAAGGGCAACTACAAATGTTTTTTTGTTTTTGGAATAAACGAACGTGCCAGTTAAGGAATGAGAAATTAAGTAATGATCGTCATCTAGCTTCTGGACTGCCCCTGAAACCGAAGAGAAAAAAGCCGTTTTGGGAATTGTCGTAAATTCAAAAACTACTTCGTTTGTTTGGAAATCAATTTCTTGAATTGAGGAATATCTAAGATCTTTAGTTGATCCTAAAGTAACATTATTAAAAATGAGTAGATGGCCATTCTCTAAAACTTGAGCGTCATGAACTTGATGGCGAACTGATTGTGGGAGGACGGTGAAAAATTCGACTTTTTGTAAATCGGGACTAAGAATGAACAGGCCATCTTCACGGCCATTTACAATAAAGTTTCCTTCCTTCAAATAAGGTAGTGGAGTTTTAGTTTTAATTTTAATTGCAGGAATTTCAAATATGCTGTTGAAATGGGTTGCTTCAAAATCATGTTGTCCATATTGGCGGATCAATGGTTCAGCTCCCGCCTGTTTAAAAAGCGTGGTTGAAAGAACTTGATGCAGAATTTTGCCACTGAGGTCAATCACCATTAATTTATCAATTCTTTTTTTGTTCTTTTCGAACTTCACAAATTCAGATCCCATCGCGAGAATTTTTTTCTTATCATTTGATAGGGCAAGCCCATGGTGGATAATTACGGGGATATTCCATAGATGCTTAAACCCCGGTTCATAAAGGTCAAGACCGTTGTCTGTAGCAGTCAAAAGTTTTCCATCATCAAAATAAAGGCAAATATCGCCCGGAAAGGATTTCAGAACTTCGCCTTTTAAATTAAAAAGGCGACAGCCTGTTTTAAACTGATAATCTTTCCATTCTTGAGCGGATACTATTACTGATAAACAGATTATAAAAAGCAAATGAATCATTGCCCCATCTTATCACATTGATTTTTCAAAACAATATTATCTAAAATAGTTCGAGCATTTAATTTATGTGGTTAAAATGTACTACCCGGAAACCCAAGAAATTATTAAGATTTCTATAACTTGTTAACATTGATGGAGTTATTTATGTCTTTTTTCTAACGATTAGATGCTTGTCCAAAAATTATTTTCCTTTCCTGACTAAATATTTCCAAATCTCGCTCCGATAATACGTGATCATTTACCTTTTTTAATAGGGTGTCAGCTTTAATCCAAATCTTAGCCTATTACTTTTCTCTTGAATCACTGCCACCGTATTCGCAACTCATCCCAAAACTTGATGTCTTTCGCACTAATCATTATGACTTCGTATACATCAGTCCCTAATATTCTTTTAACTGGTTTTGATTCCAAACAAATGAAACAAAGGAGACATCATGAAAAAAATATTTGCTCTAAGTTTAACTATTTTGGCAGGTTCCACTTTTGCTCAGGATGTTAATTCTCAAAAGCAGAAATTGGAAGCTAGTGGAACCGACAGGGTTCCCGCTGCTGCTGAAGGCATGAGATATATGTTTGAGTTCAATGCCGATTCAATGCTTAATGGTGTTCTCTCTTTTGATAATTCGAAGGTAAATGGCTCTGATTCTGACACTGACACTAAGGCCAACATTTCTCTCAATTATGCTTACGGGGTTGCACCTCAGCTCCAGATTGCGTCTCGAATGAATTATTTTAATGGAATTTCAGGTAGTGGTGATTTGGAAAATTTTGATTTTTCAATTGGTGCAATATTTAATACCAAGGAAGATTTAACTGAGGCTGGTTATGTTTCGTTATATTTTGGTGCCGGATGGTCTCAGGATTTTGGTGCAGGGACTAGAGATGACCTAAGAATTTCAACATTGGCCATTGGTAGAAGAATTCCTCTCACTACTTGGGGTCTGAAGCATGTAACCTACACACCAGAAGTAGCGATGAAATCAGTAAATTCGACGACAGGGGAGGGGCTAGACTACTCTACTTCGCTCCAGTTTCGCTTTCTTCAGTTTTCAGTGTTTTTCTAGTATAGAAGCACTAAGTCATTATTTTCACGTGAAATTCGAGTGCTAAAAGTCTTTAACATATTGAACGCTCTATAAAATTTTCAATTCTCTAGAAAGGATAACGCGAATGCGTTATAACTAAGATGCTATATGCCTTTTTAGAGGAGTTTTCATGTTTAATCTCGGCGATCATGTTGTATGCCCAGGCCACGGAGTTGGTCAGATTTGCAGCGTTGAAACTAAAGAATTGAATGGAGAACCAAAGAGTTTCTACATCATCAAGGTCATTTCGAATGGAATGAAAGTAATGATACCGGTTGATAGTAAAGAAGGTGTTCGTGCCCTTATGCTGTCTACAGAAACAAATGGTGTATTTGAGCTATTAAAGGATCAAAACGTTAAAGTTGATATGTCGACTTGGAACCGTCGTCACCGTGAATACACGATAAAAGTGAAGACGGGCTCACTCTTTGAAATCGCAGATGTTCTTCGCCAGTTATTGCTTCTTAAAATGACTAAGAAATTGTCTTTTGGAGAGCGCAAAATGTTGGACCAGTGCAAGGAGCTAATTGTTAAAGAGATTGCTCTTTCAACTGGATCTCCAGAAGGTTCGATTTCTGAGAAAATTGACTCTCTCTACACCTAAGAATTAACAAATTCTTGCTTAAAGTGTATTCTTTTCCTCATTACAAATGAGGAGCCTCCATTATGACTGTCCGAGTAAGATTTGCCCCGTCTCCAACAGGATATCTGCACATTGGTGGAGCACGCACCGCCCTTTATAATTACCTCTATTCCAAAGCAGTTGGTGGAACCTTCGTTCTAAGAATTGAAGATACCGATCTCGAACGTTCAAATTCTGAGTACGAAAAACTCCAGATTGATGATCTAAAATGGATGGGTATCATTCACGATGAAGGTCCGGATAAACCTAATCCTAAATATGCTCCTTATCGCCAGTCTGAGCGGACCGAGATCTACAAAAAATACGCCCTTGATTTAGTCGAGAAAGGTTTGGCCTTCTATGACTTCTGCACGGATGAGGAACTTGAGGCAGCAAAGGAAAAGGCTGCAGCTGAAGGTCGTGATCCGGTTTATGAAGGTAAGTGGAAAAATCCTGAATTTAATCAAGAGGCCCTTCAGAGAATTAAAGCGGGAGAGAAAGCAGCTATACGTTTTCGAGCGCCCAAGAAGTCTTATACCTTGAACGATAAAGTTAAAGGAGAAGTTGTTTATCCCGAGAATATGGTTGGTGACTTTGTGATTGTGAGATCGAATGGTTTACCAGTTTATAACTTCTGCTGTGTGGTTGATGATCATTTAATGGATATCACTCACGTTATTCGTGGAGAAGATCACCTTAACAATACTGTTCGCCAACTGATGATCTATGAAGCCTTGGGTGCAAAGTTGCCTGAGTTTGCGCACGTTTCCCTTCTCATTGGCCATGATCGGCAGAAACTTTCAAAACGCCATGGAGCTACTTCAGTTAACCTTTATCGTAACGAACATTACCTTCCGGAAGCTATGTGTAACTATTTGTGCCTGCTTGGTTGGTCTCATCCAACAGAAAAAGATATATTTGATAAAGTCGACCTGATTGAAGTTTTTAATCTTGAAAGATTCTCAGCTTCGGCAGCGATGTATGATATTGAGAAACTTAAATGGGTGAACAGTGAGCATGTTAAGAAAATGAGCAATGCTGATCTGATTACGCTTGTAGAAAAAGAACCCGAGACTGATTTTTTCAAAAAACAGACTCCCGAGTGGAAGCTTGCATGCGTTGAATTGTTGAAGAAGTACGCTCAGTTTATTCCGGATTTCCCTAAGCTCGTAAATGAGCTGATCCTGAACGAGCACCCTCATATGACTGATGCGCTTAAAGAAATTCTTTCATGGGAGACAACTCCTAAAATTTTAAGTTTTCTCTCTGCTGAAATTGAGAAAGTTCAGACAACATTTGTCACTGAATCCGAATTGAATGCTTGGACGGAATTCGTAAAAAAAGATTTGGGAGTAAAGGGTAAGCCACTTTTTCAGGGAGTGCGTGGCTGCCTCACTGGTCACGATCATGGACCTGATTTGAAGTTCTTAATTCCTCTAACACCAGTAAGTGTGTTGAAAAATCGCATGATTGATTTAAGTAAATAAAAGGTTAAGCATGGTTCGCGAATTAAAAATTCATAATAATCTCACTCGTAAGAAAGAGACATTTGTTCCGATTGAGCCGGATAAGGTGAAGTTTTATTCTTGTGGGCCGACGACGTATGATTTTCTTCATATCGGAAATGCTCGCGCATTAGTGGTGGGGGATCTTTTTAATCGTGTTCTGAAGGCTTTTGGATATGATGTAACGTTTGTTCGTAATTATACTGACGTTGACGATAAAATTATTGCGCGCGCCAAGGAAGTTAATCAAAACGCCATTGAGTTTGCCGCTCACTGGGTGGATGAAGTTAAAAAAGATATGGACTCCCTTGGTATGAAGCCTGCGAGCCATACTCCTAAAGTTAGTGAAACGATGCCCGAAATAATTGAGATGATTCAAGATATTATTAAGAACGGTTCTGGTTATGTTGTCGATGGGGAAGTACTTTTCAATGTTCCAAGTTTTCCTACTTATGGAAAACTTTCTAAGAAGGACTTGGATTCGCTTCAGCATGGAATTCGGGTAGAGGTTGAATCTCATAAAAAGAATCCTTCTGATTTTGTTCTCTGGAAACCGGCCAAAGAGGGGGAAGCTTCTTGGGATTCTCCCTGGGGCAAGGGGCGTCCCGGTTGGCATATTGAATGTTCTGCCATGGCCAAAAAATTTCTGGGAAAAACTCTCGATCTACACCATGGCGGAATCGATTTGATGTTTCCGCATCATGAAAACGAAATCGCTCAATCAGAAGCCGCTAATAAATGTAACTTTTGTAATAACTGGGTTCATAATGAATTTTTAAATTTTGGTACCGAGAAGATGAGCAAGTCTCTTGGGAACGTTATTACTATTCGTAAGTTTGTTGAAACGTATGGTGGGCAAGTCTTGAGGCACGTACTACTTTCTGTTCATTACCGTGCTCGCCTTGAATGGATAGATGAGGTTCTTCAAAGAGGGATTGATGAAGTGCGAAGAATTCATGAATTCGCTATTGAGGCCAAAAGTTATAAAGCGAGTGGAGTCGGCGCTTGTGATCCTGAAATAGAAAAATGCATCGATAAAATGATGGATGAACTTTCCAATGATTTTAATTCTGCTGGTGCCCTTGGCCAATATTTTACGTTCTTAAGATTTGTTAAGAATGTAAAAGATAATTTGACCGATGCTTCACTTAAGCAAGTTCATGCGACGAATGCATTCGTCGCAGAGGTTTTGGGTCTAATTAATAGTAATCCCGAGGAAGTGCTTAAACAGCTTCAAAAAAACGATCAAAATACGTCTGATTCCGGTGTTGATGCTGCCTGGATTGAGCAATTAATTGAAGAGAGGAAATTGGTAAAAGCCGCTAAAAACTGGGCGAGAGCAGATGAGATCAGAAATGAGCTAACTGCTAAGAAAATTGTGCTTAAAGACAACCCAGATGGCTCTACTAGCTGGAAGATTCAAGCATAGGCATGGTGTCGCTTTGGCACCATTTTGCTATGTATTCTTTACAATGACTTACACACTCTACTCACTGTGATTGCAGCGTGATATTCCTGATGGTAGAAACTTTTTATTTCGTTTAACCCATTAGGAGATATCCATGAAAATGCTCGTAGGACTTTTGTCTCTCGCTCTTTCATTTGCTTCAATCGCTTCAAGCGGTGAAACAAAAACTTTCACTTATGATGGCACTCAGAATTCAGTTGAGCTTCTTCTTAAAGGTGAGAAGACCCACACTGAATACCGTTACGAACAACGTCAAACAACCTGTTTTCGCACTGAGATTGTAGGATACCGTACAATTTGTACCGGCGGAAATGGTCCTGGTCCTCGTCCAGGTCCAGGTTATCCTCAACCAGGTCGCAATTGTTACCGCGAGCCAATTTATCGTCAAGTTGCTTACGCTTGCACACAGACAATTCAAATCCCTTACGAAGTTACGGATTTCTATGTTGATGCGAGAGTAATAGTTGATGTGGCCAACCTTACTGGTGTTTCAACTCCTGGTGAAAAATTTATTGTTACTCTTCAAGGTGACAATCTTTCAATTCAAACTGTTGGTTCAAAAAAGTTCTTTCTTATGCTTAAGAAGCAAGATCTTCGCGCTAACATGAATGGTTCTGTTAAATTTATCGATGGTCTTTACGCTGTTGAGTTAGTTGAAGCATCTCCGGTTCTTAAAGCTCTTACGATGACAAATATCTCAATTGAGAATTCAATTCTTAGTTTTGGCTTAGGACCTGTTGCAAGTCGAGCAAATATTGGTTTCTCACTTGTTGTAGTTAAAAAGAAACTGGGTTCTGATACAGTTCTTTTTGATAGAGAGCTAGATTCTTCAGAAGTTATCATCAACGCTGCAAGTGCAGGAACTTCTGCTGATGTGAACGTTCAAACTTTGGGTGTTAACCTTAGCGGTGGTAAGTATGGTCTAACAGCTAAAGCTTTTTACAAAGCTGCTGGTACACTTATGAATCAATCACAGTTTGGTGATGTACTTGAGACTTCTAGAACACTTCTTTATACAATTCGTTAGTTAGGATTGATGGGGGCCTGAAAGGGCCCTTTTTTTTGTGCAAACTCCGCTGAACCTGACTATTTCCGTCTATCTCTTCTTAAGAATGCCTTAAATAAAGAGGACAATTTTTCTTTATTAGGAATAACTTAAGACTTTGCTAGTATATACCTAGGAAGGTATTTGCCTATGACTCCTTATAAATTGCTTCTTTTAATTCCTCTACTGATTTTCAGTTCTTGTATTTTGACTAATGAGTCTCCAATTGAAACTTCTAGCGATGCTGCGAATCTGATTCAATCCGGAGACATAATTGTAACTAATCTCTCTAATGACACGATTATTTTGCTTGATAGTGATGGCAATTACAAAGATGTACTAGTTGATTCTCAAACGGATAGTAGTCTTATTTATAATGGTCTGAACTATGACTCTGTTAATAATCAAATCCTTTTTGTGTATGATTCAACAGTGGCCCTTTTAGACTCAGTAAAAGCAATTTCTCTATATGACGGCACAGTTAGTACTGTGATCAGTAACAGTTTCTTGACAGGAACTATGCCTGGTCTCACTCGTTTAACAGGGGGCGATCTTTTAGTTTTGGAAACTACCACTACGGCCGAAAAATTTCTGGCCGATGGTTCTAGGGTTGGCGGAGCTGGCGCTGCATTTATGGCCACTTTAACTGCAACTGTCACTGACATTGCAAGCCTAAGCACTGGCGGATTTGTTGCCTGTAATACTGCCACAGCAGTAACCGCAAGAACTTACACTTCTGCTGGTGTAACTGTTGCCACTGCGACTTCAGCGTTGCCTATTAATGCTACCAATGCAACTCTTGGCGCCTTGGGCTCTACCTCTTGCATTGAAGATGGGTCAGGACAAGTTATTGTTGCCTACTCTGGGGCAACTGATGCTGTCAGAGCATATACTTCCAATTTGTCGGCTCCAGTTTGGACCTTCGCAGACGCTAACGTTCTTACTACTCCAGGTAAGCTAGCAGTTAAGGCCAATGGAAATATCTTAGTAACCGATACTGGTTTCAACCACATTGTTGAGATTAATTCTACAGGTGGTTTAGTAAGAGTTATTGGTGGTACTGTCCTCGCTGGCCCCAATAACATTTTGGTTGTGCCGTGAATAAAGTAGTCTTACTTTTTACCCTTTTCATACTGTCATCTGCATCCCATGGAGCAGCTTACTTGGGTGGGAGTTATGGCTACAGCATGTTTTCTTCTGCAACACTTAAGGAATACCAAGTTTCCCCAAAAGGTTCTTCTTATGGCGGATTTGTTGGCTACGGAAAAGACTTTGTAGGAATTGAAGGCTTTTATCAGAGCTTCACGACGAAAGGGGATATAGCGCACGATGGTTTGTCGCAGACCCTGACAACAAATGCAAACGCTATGGGTGTGGCACTAAGATTTAGTTTCGAATTAATGTATTTCAGGCTTGGGGCCGCAAGATATGTTTTAAATCAATCGACAGATATTACAGACACGAATAGCCGGGCAGCTGCCGATGACATTTATGATGTTCAGAAAAATGGTACAACAAAAAATGGTTTAATGTACGGCATGGGACTCCACCATAAGTTAAGTTGGGTTAGAGTATTTATTGATTTTACCCGTTACCAAATCAATACGATTGGTAGTTATGATACGTTCTCAGTTGGTGTGTCGTTTCCAATTCCTGAAAAATTATTCAATATTGGAAAAAATTAAGTCAAATCCAAATAGTCTTGCGCTTTGTTAATCACCCTTAATTTTTTCTTCGTATCAATCAAGAGTTCAAGTGGTCTTCCTCTTAAATTGTAATTAGAACCCATGCTATATCCATATGCACCGGTGTCTTTAAGAATGAGTAGGTCGCCTGTTTTAAGTGCTGGTAGAAGCCTGTTTGATCCAAAGCAATCAGTCGTTTCACAAATAGGCCCTACAATATGGCACTGGTGTTTGGCCTTGGATTCTTTGACAGGGATAATGTCATGAAAGGCATCATATAATGATGGGCGCATGAAATCATTCATACCACCATCAACAATCACAAAGTGATTATCTTCCGAAACTTTGTTACGCAAAACTTTCATAACAAAGATTCCGGCCTTCGCAACAATTCTTCTGCCTGGTTCAAAAACTACTCGAGGCCTTAAGTCGGTCTTTTTATAAAAATGCTTCTCTAAGGTTGAAGCAATGAGCTTCATATAAGTATCTATGCTTGGAAGTTTTTTCGTTTCATCAGGATGATAATCAACTCCCAGACCTCCACCAACATCAAGAAATTCCAAAGGGGCCTGAGTTTTAAGGCCCACTTCGCACAGGCGCTGAACTGCTTTTTTTGTTGCTTTGAGGTCAAGCAATTGGCTGCCAATGTGTACAGAAAGACCAACCAGTTGTGAGTGGCTCCAGTAGGCCGACTTTCCAAGATTCATAAGAACTTCTTTTTCAAGAAGGCCAAATTTGTGAGTCTTATTTCCAGTCGAAATATGTTTGTGAGTCTTTGGACGAACAACAGGATTGAGGCGGAAGCAAATACGCGCCAGTTTTTTCAATTTCTTTGCACAGGCATTAATAAGCTCTAGTTCCTCAAGTGACTCAACATTAAAGGAATTAATTCCCTTACCAGGAAGTTTAAGAGCAAAAATAATTTCTTCTTCTGTTTTACCAACTCCTGAAAAAACAATTTTATTGGCCGGGATTCCTGCTTCGAGGGCGCGTTTAAGCTCTCCACCCGAAACGATGTCGGCACCTGAGCCGAGCTTCGCAAGAATTTTGATAAGTTCCTTGTTGGGATTCGATTTTAGTGCAAAACAAATGAGAGGATCAATCAGGCCAGAATCTTTCGCACCTTTGTAAAAAGAAGAATAATTATGCGAAAGGATTTCTTCCGAATAAAGAAAGAAAGGCGTCTTATGTTTCTTTGCAACATCTTCAATATCTAATTTCGAAAAATTAAGGGATTTATTTTTGTAATTTAGGTCTTTCATGGAAATACCACGCCTTTTCGCCATTCTATGACTTGATCAAGAGTTTTAGAGTCTAGGACCTTATCATCATAGGCCACACTGGCCAAGATATCAAAATGAGAAAGTGAGTCAAAGCTTAACTGGGCTTCAGCAAATATTTGGTCAACTTGAGCAAACCCGTAAGTAAAGATGCTAAGAACTTTAACCACTATAAGGTTTGCTTCCTGCATTTTTTGCGCGGCTGCTACAGAACTTTTGCCGGTGGAGATCAGGTCTTCGATTAAAACGCAACGTGATCCGGCCGGAGCAAATCCTTCAATGGCATTTTGTCTTCCATGATCCTTGGATGAGCTTCTGACATAAATCATAGGAAGTTTCATCTCATAGGCTATCCAGGCAGCCCAAGGAATACCAGCAGTCGCGGTACCCGCAATATAGTCAAGATTTTGATTTTCTAGCTTTTTACAGAACGCTTTAACAATTATAGAGCGTGATTCAACTGTTGAAATAAGTAACCGGTTGTCGCAATAGACCGGGGATTTTATACCAGAGGTCCATGTAAATAAATCGTTAGGTCTTAGAAAGACGGCCTTCTCTTTTAAAAGAATACTTGCAACGATTTGAGCATCATTCATGTTATTTTCCTTGAAGAATATCTATAAGGGCCTGTTTAGGATTTGGACTTTGAGTGATGGGACGACCGATCACCATAAAATCTGTGCCTAGGGCCAGAGCTTG
>JBILYY010000204.1:0-5138 GCA_044377495.1 Bacteriovoracaceae bacterium
TAAGATTAAATGATACCATTGTTGATTTGAGAATTTATTTAATATCCTCAAATATTGGAGGAATTGTTGGTTTAATGCAGCAGTTTCGAAAAACAAAAAATTCTATGAAATCTTATTATTCCATTGTTATGGGTGCCATTGGTGCAACAAAAGAGTGCGAAGAGTTTTATATTTATAATCAAGAAAGTAATTTGACTAAAAGCGAGATCTCGCTATTTAGAAATTCTCTCAATTGTGAGATGTCAGACAAAAATTATAAAATTTATGCTATTTCCAAATTTAAAGAAAATAATCTTTTGGATATCTGGTCAATTAATCAAGACGGGATACTCGAGCATATAAAAGATGGCTTCGTGCCGGTAAAATAATTCCTTTTTAACAATCCAAACCCTTACCTTGGCCCTGAACTTCTTGGTTTTGCGACCCCAAAGGGAACCACAAACTGTTCAGCCTTGAATCTCTTGGTTTTGAGTCCTTACGGCCCGGGTACAAGTTGGACGGGAAGCGGACATACCGGAGGGGACACCATGACTTCACACATAGAAGGGGGGATTTAGTCTTTTTGATGCATACTGATGTAGCGTTAATTCAGGCTGTCCTTCTCTTCTCAATACAGTAGTCAAAATCAGGGCTTCGCAGGGAAGCAGCATCGCTTTTTGACACAAAAGAGAAATTCCTATCGCTAACGGTATAAATTTTTGGCACTTTTCGTTCAGGCGAATCATTTCAATCAATTAGTAAATTTGAACCAGTCAAAGCTACTTGCATTAAATTCCTTTTCATCAGAAAATTAAATGATGAAAACACTTATTTTATGCCTTCTCACTTTGACTGCTTACTCTATTTTTGCTGAGGACGATTGGGTTGAAAAATCTGATATTGCCGAGGCGGTAGATAGTGCAAGAATAAAACGACCTGAAACAGTTGCACATGATGCTGCTGTCGTAAAAATTCAGATTGATGCAGACGAAGCTCATAGCGCTTTTATCTCTGAACCCGTGTCGCGTGAATCGATGTATACATTAACTGGTTCAGTGCAAATTTTTAGAATGCCTGGTAGGTCCATCCTCTTCGAATTACTCACGACTTGGGATAATGTACCATCCGCTGAGAAGTGGTCAAAAGCGATTGCTGAAAATAAATACGCTGTTGGAAAAAAGCGTTTGGAACTCCCGCGTATGGTCATTCAAGCGGCAATTGAAAAAGGATGGTTTAAGGCAAATACTAGTTTACTCGCTTGTGAAAAGGGCAATGCCAAAGTAATGAGTGTAGATGGTGAGACATTACAAATTGGATTTTATCCTGAACTGAAAGTGAATGGTCAACTTTTTAGAGCTGGAGCTTCAACTGTTGCAGAAGGTAATGCTTTACTTGAAAAATACGTAGGTATCGTAGTTCAAAAGGTTAAAGAAGCAAATTTACCCAATGTCAGTGGAATCGTCTTCGCCTTTACAAAAAATGGTAAGGCTCTTCAATCTTGTGAGATTTCGATTCCAAGAGAGCATCTGGTAAAATAGTGATAAGTGCTTACTCATGAATGAGTCAGGCCTACAAGCTCAAGCAGCTACATGAATTATCGAGGGAGCAGATTGCGGCTAACTTTGATAGATTTTTTTAATAAGACTATCTCGTTAATTTAGGCGACCTTAAATAAGACCATCTCGTAAATTTCAGCCGACTCCGCCAAAAAGCCGTGAAGATTTTCAACACATATAAGCAAAAACTTTGTACAGACGTCTGAAGAAATCCTTTCAATCCATAAAACCCAAAATTAACTTCGGTGAGAATTTAGAAACGACTAAAATTTATCCCTTTTCCCTAATCATCTTTAAAATCTCATTTCGATACTTTTCCCCAGCACTTCCTTCCATCGACTTTTCATTCGAAAGCCCCTTGAACTGAACTATTGAAAATAAACCTCCTACTTTTCGAAGCTCAATTGTATAAACCCGCTTATGATCTCGTAGGAGATTTATGATCTGAACCTCTTTTCTCCTTACTGATTCAACATACCCGTGTACACAATGCTTTAATTCGGCTGAAGTATTTATCAGGTCAAAGGATTCCGAAGGGACCTCAATTACATAATCAAACAATACTTCCTTATTCAGAAATACTAGTTCCTGATTTAATGGGAGGTTCCTCTTAATTTCCTTCAAAAGAAAAAAACTTATAGCATCATGAATCTCAGTAAAGGATTTTGGTTTTCGTGGCAGACATGAACTTATCTCATCACTTGTTAAAGAGGAGTTCTTAACCATTCTGGCTGTATCAATAATATAATTTTCATTTGCACTGGCAATAAGTGCCAGTACTCTAGGAAGTGGATAATGAGTCAGGATAAACTGAATTTTCAGCATCGGTTCAATAACCCTTGGAGAAATTGCTTTTGAGTGATCTAAAACAATAACTTTATCTAGATTCAAATCCAGATCAGTAAATAACTGATCAAGATAAAAGACATTATTAAGAAATACGACTCCATATTGGTTGGTTGGTTCCCCAAACTTTTTAACAAGGCCAGGTTTGAATCTTTTTCTTGTAATCTTCTCCACCACACCTTTGAAATCCTCACCATCAGTTGAAAAAGCGGGAAGTGGTAGCAAATGAAATTTCTTATCAGCAATACACTTTTGGTGAAATTTCTTTATGAATCTAAATTCACCCTGAATGGCATATTTCTCACTAAGAAGTATGAGTGCTTCAATCTTGTTCCCCTCCCATGCTTGCTCATAAATCAACCTTTCATGTTGATGGTCGCACGACATACCTGTAAGTATCTCAATGATTGAAGAGCTGCTCATACACTTAATTGTGCTTTCAAGTAGCCCATAGGATATGTGTTTCATAATATTTCTTCTTATCTATTCAAGTGAACTAAGAAGATTGTACCAAACGCACCGGACATTTTTTGTCTATTGATGGAGCCCGAGAAAAAGACCTAACCGATGAAGTGATTAAGACTTTTAACAACAAATGACAACTAAGCTTCAGAGTCTGCCATTTCCTTAAATCTCGCATAAGCATTCGCAAGCTTCATTTGCTTAGGACTTTTACAATCTACTTCAAAGATCGCCGGTGAACACACCATGATAAATAGGCACTGAGCGCGACTCACGGCCACATTCAAACGATTACCGGAATAGAGAAAATCCATTCCACGTGGTGCCTCTTCAGGTGTCGAAGTAGTCACACTGTAAATGACGATGGGAGCCTCTTGGCCTTGGAATTTATCCACAGTACCAATGCTGATATTGGGGATGGCCCGTTTTAGGAGGTTTACTTGCGCGTTGTAGGGGGCAACAATTTTAATATCACTTTCCGTTATTTGAGCAGTATGAATTTTTCCGTCTTCAACACGAGTATAGGTATTTCCTGCTTTGAGCAGCTCTTGAACAACAAGTTTAATTTTCTCTACCTCTTCTTGAGATCTGTTGCTGTTCCCTTGATGCTGAACATTCTCAATGACTAAGGCCCTCTTCGCATATTGAGTTGAACCTTGAATAATCTGGGCTTCATTCCCGGTCACAGGCTTCAGCCTGTTTTCATAGAACAGCTCACTGTTAAAACTGCATATCTTATCATTCAGCCTATAAGTAACCCCAAGAAATACACCTTTCTCATCTGGAAGAGTCTTCGCATCACCAACGATGTAGTCCAGGGCACTTACCTCGCAGCCATCGGGATGAGAGCCTTTGAGAGGTTGGGTGAGTTGTGCTCCATCACCTAAAAGAATAATATTTTTCGTACAGTGAGCAATGGCAAGAAGTCCCGCTAAAGAAAATTGTCCCGCCTCATCAATGACTAGATAATCAAGCCCTTCTCGTGGCATGTTGGCCCAGGTAAAATCGGTACAGCCGATCACGCAGCTACTTTCGGCGGCGAGGACATTTTCCACATCTTTACCGCTTTTAAGATAGGTGATTGCATCGTTTTCTTTATCATCGTTTTTTTGAAAGAGATTGACCGATACCTTTTCTTTCAGGCCCGCTTCCTGAACTTTATTCATCAGATTAGAAATGACCTTGTGAGAAAGGGCCGTGACTCCCACTTTATAACCATTCTTGATTAGTTCCAAGATAACCCGACTGGCGGTATAACTTTTTCCGGTTCCTGGAGGGCCTTGGATGGCGAGATAACTATGATTGAGACTTAGCGCCATCTCTTTAGCCTTCTCGATTGACTTCGTTTGAGTTACAGCTGTTTTAAGATCAGGACTAAGTCTTAGAAGGATTTCACGTGCCGCTTTAAAACTGCTCGTTTTATTCTCCATTCCTTGATCGAGTACATATTGAGCTAGTTCCATCACCCTATCTGCTTTGTCGCCAGTGTTAAAAGCAGACCATGCCCAAAGTGCATGAGGATTAACGTCTTTAGCCGCACCTAATTTTTTGATATCAACGGTGGAGTTTTCAAAGCTAATATCTTCAATCTTTCCAATCTTCTTTTCGCGCTGATCTTCACCACCGCCTTCAAGAAAAACATCCGTATCAGGCCTTATGTCAATTTCTTGTGGAATAAACTGATAGCGATCGATCGGACATTTATCAGTGCCTCCGACTTTTCCCATGAAAGTAAGTCCACTTATTCCAGACTTATCTTCTAAAAGTTCCAGGGCATCGAGTTCTTTCAGGCGAAACTTCTCCCAGAAATTCACTTTATCTTCCCGACGATAAAAACTAATAAGCTCACTTAGAATCCACTGGGCCTGTTCAGCCACTGAACGCTCTTCCGGAATGGAATTAAGGTTCTTTTGAAGAGCATCTCTAAGCTCATTCATTTTTTTTATTTTTTCTGAGAGCTCTTCGTTTACCTCTCCCGATGGAACAGGTGGGCGAGGGATATCACTACCGTTTTTAATTGCCTCAGATCTCAATTCTTCAAGCCACTGCCTTAGATGATAGGTTGAAACGCAGTCATCGCGGTTATAGACCTCAACGACTTTCAAACTTTCCTCGGGAATGCGATCAGTGCTTGCAAGTTCCAGTGAGTGCTCCACCAATCGTTTATGGGGACCGACTGATCTGAGATCGGCCTCTCGTTTAAAACCATAAAATTGCTCCAAGTCTTTGATTGAGTATTTCTCAATTCCCGCTCGTAGACTTTGGCGAGTGATAGAGTAAAGATCTACAAAAGTC
>JBILYY010000088.1:0-14136 GCA_044377495.1 Bacteriovoracaceae bacterium
TCTCCGACTATGGTCTTACTCTTACGGCCCAATATGATCTAATTCGAGTGCATTTGTTAAAGTTTTTGGCCCTCTTGCCGTCACTGGACCATGATCACTCGGGCTCAGAAGTGAAACGCAATCTTTTAGAAACTTTTCGTAGATTAAAAATTGATTCTGTTCTGTTGGAGCAAAATAAAAAACGCGGATCGCGACCCTTTCCACTGTATTTATCTTTAATCTTTTCATTTGTGGCAATTGTTTCAAATTTCTTGCCTGCAAGAATTCTTGCTACGGCCGTTCGTTTCATGGTCAGGGCAATGGCCAAAAGGTTTATTGCGGGTGAAAGCATTTCTTCTTCACATAAGACCATGCATGATCTTCGAAGCTCGAGGCGTGAAGCCACATTGGATCAGCTAGGTGAATTAGTTGTAAGCTCTAAAGAAGCAGACGAGTATTTCGAAAAAGTCCTACAGCTTATTCATGGAATGAAACAACATGTACCCAAGGGCGAGAAAAACTCTGCTGGTATTCTGAATGCCCATGTATCTATTAAGGTGAGTGCTCTAAGTCATGATTTTAAGCCTCACGCCTTTGATGCAACCTATGCCAAAATTTCTCCACGATTAAAACGAATCCTTCAAGAAGCTGAACGAGAAGAAGTGTTTATTAACGTAGATGCTGAACACTACCATTACCGTGATTCTGTACTGCGAATTTATGGAAAGGTTCTGCGAGAGACTTCTGAGCTTAAAAATTATGCCCAAACAGGGATTGTTGTGCAGGCCTATCTAAGGGATGGATCAAATCACCTTGCAGACGTAATCGATTTAGCAAAAAGTAGAAATCTCCGTATGCCAATCCGGCTTGTTAAGGGCGCATATTGGGATGCTGAAACGATTGAAGGCGAAGCCCATCAATTTATACCTCCACAGTTTCTAAATAAAGAAGAATCAGACTTACATTTTAGGCAACTTGTGAACATGGCCTTGGAGAATGGTACATGGATTCAACTCGCAGTTGGGTCTCATAATCTACAAGATCACGCTTTTTGTGAGGCCTTAAGGAAATTAAAGTATCCTGAAGCACCAGTGATTGAACATCAATGTCTGCATATGACTTATGAAGCCCTATCGCATGGTCTTGCTAATATGGGGTGGCCAACAAGAAACTATATGCCAATTGGTAATCTTTTAGTTGGAATGGCATATCTAGTTAGACGAATTATGGAAAATTCCTCTCAAGTAGGAATACTCTCAATCATGAGGTCTCACAAAAAAGCTGCGGGATTAATCTCTCCGGTTGCTGTTCATTTAGAAAAGAAGAAGACAGCATCGCTACAATTTGACTCATTTGTGACTCAAATCAAAAGCGATTTTAATCCAGTCAGGCCTCTTAGATTGTTTTTACACGAAGAAGGCGCATTATTAGAAAATGAAATCAAGACTCTTGATACTTATCTGGCCTCCCAACAAAATGAATGGAACATCTCAAGTCAGAAAAAAGTTTTCTGTAGTTCAAATCCTGAAATTATCGTGGGTGTCTATCAACCAAATTCTGAAAATGATGCTCTTGCGGCAATCACAAAAGCAGAAGAATCTCTTGTTACAAGTTGGTGGAGTAAACAGTCTCTTTGTCTTTGCCGTGTTGCTGTCATGCTGAAGGCAGCGGACTTGATGCTTGTTCGGCGAAACAATTTTGCAGCACTTATGATGTACGAAGCGGGAAAAACTCGAGAAGAGGCCTTGGCCGACGTAGATGAGGCGATTGACTTCATTAATTATTATGCACGCCAAGAGATTCAGTTACAGTTAAGTAATCAAAAACTTACGAATCGTGGAGTGTTCGCTGTCATTGCTCCGTGGAATTTTCCACTTGCTATCCTCTGTGGGATGGCCGTGGCACCGCTACTTGCCGGGAATGCCGTGATACTAAAGCCGGCCGAGCAAACCCCGTTAATAGGTGAAAAATTTTTCAAACTGTTACTTGAGGCGGGAGTTCCCGAAGGAGTTCTTGTTCTTCTTCAGGGAGAAGGTGAGGTTGTTGGCGCCCCACTCGTTAAACATAATCGAATTGCGGGAATTGTCTTCACTGGATCAAAAGGTGTAGGTCAATGGATTTATCGTGAGGCCGGCGGTAAGCTTCTTAACCACTACCATCATCAATTCCCCATGCAGAAAAAAGTGATAACGGAAATGGGTGGTAAAAATGCCATTATCGTTACTAATAATTGTGAGTTAGATGAAACGATTTCAGGGATTTTATATTCAGCATTTGGACATGCAGGTCAAAAGTGCTCGGCCGTATCTCGTGTCATTGTTCACAAGGAAGTCAAAGAAGCCCTTGTTCATCGTCTTAAAGAAGCTGTCCAGGATTTAAAAGTTGGATCTAGCCTTGATCCGTCTACTTTTGTGAATCCTTTAGCTACTGAGAGTGATCAAATCCGTGTCAGAAAAATCGTTGAAGAGGCCAAAGATGAAGTCATCCGTGTCAAAGGAACAATCATAATTGACCGTTCATTTGAGAGGTTGCCTGGATTTTGTGTTGCCCCTGTTGTGCTTGAAATTCCAATTCACCAGGCACGTAAAAAGGAATCTTGGGCCCAGAAAGAAATCTTTGGTCCGGTCATTCATGTGATCGAATTTGAATCTCTCATGGAAGCAGTGGAGCTTTTTAATTCTACTGAGTATGCCCTCACCGGCGGAGTCTATTCTCAATCACAAGATGATATCGATTTTCTTTTGCGTTTTTTACGGGCGGGAAATCTTTATATCAATCGGCCTAATACTGGAGCGCGAGTAGCAATTGAACCTTTTGGTGGATTTAAACTTTCAGGAACTGGACCGAAGGCCGGGGGAAGTGATTATCTACTTCAATTCCACTTTCCACTAACGAATCTTGAAGTTCACTCTCATAAAGGTCAGTGGGTACCATCGTCTGGTTATAAATTACTTTTACCTAAGCCATCATTAATTGGCATTACCGGAAGAATATCCCGCTTTCAGAATTTTTCTTCCGATTTTATGAATCAGTATGAACTATTTATGGGGACGATTAATGAAAGAGAAAAAGCTGAACTCAGTCAATTTATAATTTGGGTTAAGGAAAACTTGCCTGATTATCTGACGAGTAAGCATTTGAATCATGTTATTCCAGGGCAGCTTAGCTACAACGATAAATCTTTTGTTAAGGAAGCCGGATTATTTGTCATGGTCTCTCCTTTTCCAAGTTTTAAATCGATTTGTTATTTAATGGGTGCCCTTTCTCTTGGAACCGGAATCTCAGTTGCTTGTACCACTCAAGAAGCCTACGCAACGTGGAAGGGCATTCTGGATCTTGCCTGGAAGTCAGGATTTTCTAAAACCAATTTGGATATCTCACTTGTAAACAGTGCTGATGTTACCCAACTTCTTGAGGAAGCTGGGTACAGTTTTGTCTATGCCGGACATTTCTATAATTATCATCAGGATCTTTATCAGCATATTTTGGATGGCCATTCACTCGATACAAATATGCGTTTAATCCTTTCCGAAAATGATGGTCAGTTCTTATTAACACCCGCTTCAGTACTTGATCTATTCGTTTGGACTAGAAGTATCGCAGTGAACACCATGAGACATGGTGCACCTTTGGAGTTGAGTATATGAAGGTTGTGATCTTGGGTGCCGGCAAAATGGTCGAGGCAATATTAGAAGGGCTAAAAAATGAAGCCGACTTGTCACAATTCCACTTGTACTCTCCCAGCGGCAAAAGCGCTGAACTGCTTGCAAAAAAAGTTGGTGTTAATTTTTTAAAAAATCTAGATGATATAAAAGATCCTACATGGGTCTGGATTGGATGTAAGCCACAGCAGCTTAAAGATCTGGCGGAGTCAATTAAGGGTAAGTTTCCCAACGCTGTCTTTGTCAGTATGCTCGCAGCCCTTTCCGAATCTGCTCAACTAGATATTCTAGGAGTTAATAAACTCATTCGCATCATGCCAAACATGCCTGTTAAGTATAAAAAGGGCATAACCCTAATAAGTTCAGTCTCTGCTCAAGAGGAAGTGAAGCAGATTAGTAATCTCTTTTCTGTAATTGGCCTTTCAAAAGAAGTGAAGGAAGAAGAGCTTGAAGAGCTAACTTTGTTAACTGGTTCTGGCCCTGCACTTTTTTACGAGTTTACTAAACATTTGGCATTGTCTTTTACTTCATTAACAGAATTAGAAAGAGAGAAATTAGCAAAGATGGTTTTGGCCGGTTCAGGCGTTTGTGCTCAAACAAGTTCTGAAGGACTGAGTGAAATGATAAGTGGAGTAACATCTAAAGCGGGTGTTACTATTGAAGTTCTTGAAGAATGGCGCAGGTCAAAATTAGGTGACTTGGTTATTGGTGGTATTTTGGCCGGTAAAAAACGATCAGCGGAAATCAGAGATTCTATTCATCGTAGCTAAATTCACTCTTCTCGTGACTCAACTCTTTAAATAACTCACCCGAGCAAAACGTTTCTTTTACGTAATTGAGACATGAGTTTAGGTCTTTTTGTTTTTTCTTTTTATTCAAAGTTACGCGCAGATCGGCATCTAGAAAAACAACATGCTCTTTTAGAATGTCATCGATGTAAGAGCAGGTGCAGTTTTGGTCACAGCTTTCAATCAACGTCCTAACCTCATTTTTTGAGTCGAGCATTGCTTCTATATTGTCTTGGACTACTTCCATGCGCGGATTGATTGTTCGAAGTAAGAGTGAGGCTTCTTCCAAGTCTGGTACGCAGCTAATCGGGGCCATCTCTTGGTCATATATTTTTGATAGGAGTTGTGTCCCAAGGACGACTTCACCTTGTGAGAATTCTTTCTGTTGATCAGGTCTTGATGGTGCCTCTAGCATTGAACAGGAGCATATAAAGAGCAAGAGAGCTAATTTTGAAGGCATAGCAGATGCTTCCTTATCTGGATTTAGATGAGCTGGTATAAAAGCGCATATTGTTCTTAATAACCCTTGTTTCAAGCATAAATGAAAGGTGTTCTACGTTTTGCAAAAAAACTTGATATTGAGTACTGGAACTTAAATATCTAATTTCTGTCTCAATTTCAGCTTTCGTTGGTTGAACAAGCTCTCTGCTTGCTCTAAGGCCAAGTTTACTTCTGAGTCCATCAAGAGTGTAGTCATGCAGCAATGATTTTTCTGCAATTTGTTTGATTCTTAATGTGATAGTCTGTTTATTTTGAGTAAATTTAATGTCATTTAAAATCTGATGTTCTACCTTTTCGGCTTGAATTTCTGCAGCTTGGAATCTTAAATTTGAAGGCTTTATTTTAATATCATCAGCTAAAGTCGCTTCAGTGGCCGATATGAATACTTGATTCTGGGCAATTATTTTATAGATATGAATTTGTAGAAGCTTTTCATCCAAGTCCTCAATGACACTAATTTCGGACGCCGCTATCGAGGCAATGGATCTTGCCGGTCCGTTCGATTTGGATCCACTACATGCTGTAACGAGCATTAATAACAGAAGGTGAAAAAGATTGATCTTCATAGTAGAGCGTGTCGGTTGGTTATGGTGAATACTTGAGTCTTTTAATTGACTGGCCGTTTGTACCTCTCAATTAGATCTATTGAAATACCGTCAACTAAAGGTGATAATGGCAAAGGAGGATTTTTATTTATGGGAGATATTCGCAAAATTCTTTCTCAATTTCACTCTAAGACTAAAGACAATACTCACTCGACTCAAAAGTCTGTGACTGTACCTAGTATTCAACCTTCTATTTCTGAGATACCTGATTTATTTTTTGATGATATCCTGACTAACAATAAGTTAACTCGAACTGAGATCACTGTTCTCATTTTTCTTTATCGTCAGGTTTGGTCTCGTCCCAATCAATACAAGTCCCACGGAATCGGGCCGCTGAATTCTTATAGTGAGATGGCCAATTATCTTCACATTTCCACTGAAGATCTTTCGCATAACCTCAGATCGCTAGAGAACTATGGCTTTATTGAAACCGTTCGTTCAGGTCAGTATTTTGTTCGAAAGTACTTTACTGAAATTCTTGATGCGAAATATGGCCAAGACTATGATCAATTCTTTTAGAGAGTAGGGTAGCAATCTGTTAAGTAATCGACTCAAGGCCATTGCTGGCCATCACCAATGTGCAGAGACTGTATGGGATATTGGATGCGACCATGGTCAGCTTGGCCTATCGTTCAGTGATTCAAGAGACATTCTAAGCATTCATTTAGTTGATCCATCGATAGATGTGATCAATGTACTTAATAAGAAAATAATTGCTTCGTATATTACTAAAAAAGATTTAATAAAAGTTCATATGATAAGGGGCCAAGACGTAATGCTAGGCCCAAATTCTAAAACAATCTTTATAGCTGGTATGGGAGGAAAAGAGATCGGAGAGATCATTGAAAATCTAATTCCCCAATTATCATCCGCTGATCGAGTTGTAATATCCCCACACCGAAATATTCTCGAACTAAGACAGTATCTCAGTACAACAGAGCTAGGGCTCGTGAATGAAGTTGTTATAAAGGAAGAGGGTCAATTCTACCAAATACTATGCCTCGTCAAATCCCCGGAATACCCAAGGGTCCCACTATATGGAACAAATATGTGGCAAGATGCCGTGGGAGGAGAATATCGAGAACACCAGCTTCGTACCTTTAGGATACATCAAGATGAGCTTTCAAAGGCTTACATTGCTTATCTAAACCAGATTACTAACTAATTTTTGATACTATGGTATAATTTGGTATGTCCTCAAATTTGTTGTTCTATTATTTTGGTGACGACGAAGCTTTCTATAAGGCACTTCAGGGTGAGTTTAAAAGACATGCCAAAATTCAAATTGATTTTAAACGTATCTACGAAAAATCCGAGTCTGAAATTCAATCTCTGATAACAAAAATTTTTTCTAACAAGCCGGCATGTGTCTTTATCGATTTTTCAAAACTGACCCAAGACTATCTTCACCTTGCAAGATTGATTTCTCGGACACCATTTGAACACGAAATGCTCATCGTTGGTCTTGTTGATTATCTCTCTCCACCAGAAGTTTTAAGAGAAAGTATAGCAACCGGGGTGAAGCTAAATTTTATTAAAAGTGCCGAAACTTTTGATTTGGCCTTTAGTGTAACTATGTTAATAGCTCCACAAAGCGTTGGCGAACATGGTTTTGCTAATGCCTCTTTAAAAGAAGATTATGAGACAGGTGTTTTGTGTAAAGTTGGTTACGTAAATAGTGAATCATTACATATCGAAACTGACCATCAGCTGAGCAAGGGCGATAGGGTTATTCTGAATCATTATTGGCTTGATAAGCGCATTGTCCCTTCCAAGCACATATTCGTTAAGGAAGTGACTTCATCAAACATGTTTTATCAGTTTAAATATAATGCGGACATGGATTTTCTTTTTATAGATGATTTCCTTCCGCCAGAAGGAATGCCGGACGACCAGATTAAGCAGAAAAATCTAGAACGTGATGATTTAATTATTCACCATAAGAAGCAACTCAAACGTTGGATTGAGGAGAATAAAGTTGATTCTTTAGAGAAAAAAGCCAAGGTTTTGGTTGTTGATTACAGCTTTCACTTCTATCAGGACCAACCTCGAACAGATAAATACGCATACACCATACGTTGTATTCCATTTTTTAATGATATTGTTTTAGAATTAGATCGGCTTCGTCCGCAAATTATTGCCTACCAAATCGACAAGGGTGAAAACATCAAGAACACCTTGGATGGCCTTAGACAACTTGTGACAGCTCTTGCAACAAATTTTCCTGATCTAAAGCCCTATCTAATCGTTTTTAACACAGATGACACCTCATTAGAATTACAGGCAACTTTATGCTATCCACTTACACTGACACTTAAAGACGATTTATCACCGGACCTCTTAATAAAAATGGCCGATGTCCTTCAGAAAAAAATCACGAAAATGACGACTACTGACAAGGATATTTCACCTAAAGTTTTTATCAAAAAAAATCATGCTTCATCGACAGCGGAAATGTTAAAATCAGTAACTGTGACAAAGCTTTCTGAAACAGACATGACACTTCAAAGTGAAACTTTATTAGCGACGGGGACTAATTTGCATTTCACAAAGCCAGTGGAAATGTTTGTGAACATTCAGCCTGTCGCAAAACCTAGCGGAAAAACGCCTGAATATTATGGTGTCATCCATAGTATTGGCGAAACAGATAAAAAAGAACTTAGACGCTACGTGCAAGCTATATTCTTCAGGGATCATGATGCGAAGCTAGCTGCAGAAAATGAAGAGGTTGCTAAATTAAAGGAATTGAAACAACAAGAGAAAATAGCAAATGAAGAAGCAGCGGCAAAAGCTGAAGCTGAGAATGGTACAGACGAAAAAAAATCCGACCCCGAAGTCAAATAGCTTAATCTTGCACTTTCACCTACATCAGATTAAAGTTTGATTCATGAAACTACTAAAAATCATTTCTGTTGTTTTTCTCATTTACCTTATACGCAGATTTATTCAATTATACCGAACAATGAAAAAAATCCAGGAAGCTCAGGCCAATGGGCAAACTTACCAAAAGAAGTCCCCAGAGAACGTGATTAACGCTGACTTTAAAGTAGTTGATTAAAGATTCTGTATTTTCTTTTTTAAATCTTTTAAAGCCACTTGATTACTATTTTTAAATGATGCCTCTATTAACTCGCTCCATGCCGCACGAGCATCAGCATTCTGAGATTTAAGAATTTCATCTCCCTCGGCAATTGAATGAAATGAGAACTGAATTCCTCGTTGACTCATCTTATGTTGGAATTTCTTCCAGATTACCTCTAGTTCTGTTTTTTTGCCTTTTTTGAGTGATAGATGCCAAACGTATAAACCCATAAATAATGCCAGCATGATGGGTATAAATGAGAAAATCCACTGTCGTTTGAAACGTAATTTTTCCCAAATTGCTTCTTGTCCGTAATAATCCATTTCTTCGAGCCATTGGTAAAACTTAAAATCCCATTGAGCAAACCATTGTTGCCAGTCAGTAATGAAGGCAAAATTTTTCCCCAATATTTTCATTGCTGTCAGACCCTGGGGGTTCATTTCACGTCTAAAGGCTTCACCTCCTAGCAATATCCTGTCCGGAGCAATCCACTCTGTTGGATCCATTCTCATCCATTTCCCATTATGAATTGCTTCAACCCAGACATGAGCATCATTTTGTGTGATGAGATAAAACCCCGCAAATTTGTTGTAACTACCACCTTGAAATCCAGAAACTAAACGAGCAGGAATGTTCTTTGCTCTATAGATCTGCGCCACTGCGGAAGCATAGTGAGAGCAAAATCCTATTTTCTTTTTTACCATAAAATCCAAAAAGTTTTCAACTCTTCCTGGGGCCAAGGAATAGCTAAAAGATTCACGTTTTAAAAAGTCCTGAATTTCTTTTTGCAGAGTAAATATATCTTGTGCATAAAAATGATCATTAATCCATTTTTTCTCTTCTAAACGAAGACCCGTTCTCATTTGTTTGGGCCGATCTTCGTTAAGAGACTCTATTTCACCGGGCCTACTTACGACCTGATATCTTAATGAGGGCTCCCAGCGGTTTTGGGTTAGGGTCCGGGTAGAACTCAGTTCAACGACTCCCTTTGGAGTTATAAAGAGGGTAGGATGATCCAGACCAAAATAGAATTCTTGCTGGCTGAAAACCCGTATTTTTTGATCAAATTCGCTTTCTTGAATTTTTATTTCAGATGCTTTGAATTGTTTTTGAGGGCGATCCTGTGGCATTAAAGGCCAGTTCCAGCCATCTGAAATACTTAAAGTATTTCCCCGCCAATATAGGTTTTGATTCAAAAATTGTTTTGCAACCGCGGCCTGAAATACAGGACTATCGTTAGAGGCCAAACTCTCGATTTCTGAAATATTCACATCAGGTGTATAGCCAATCTCACCTGTCTTGGGAGTTCCTTTCTCCAACTGGAAAGGGTTGATCATTCGTGGAACAAAGAAGAACAAAAAAGCAGTAAAAGGCAGGACCCAGATAAGGGATTGTAGTAGATCTATAATTCTGGCATTCAGTTTAAGGTTTTTGTAAAAATCCTGAATTAAAATAAAAAAGCTCAGGGTGAAAAAAGAAACATAAGAAAGACTCCTTTGAAATAGCGAGCCAGCGGAAATCAGTAAGATGATACCAAAAAATATCATGTATCGATCACGTTCAGTTTCTTTTTCAAGCAATTTGATAACCACAATTGAGGTTAAGAAGTTCATTCCTACTTCAGGGTCAATTACTTTTCCATACGTCATCCAGTAGGCGCCAAACAGGCCAAGTGTAAGGATGTTTCGAATGGTATGATTGGGTCTTTTTCTAAACCAAACCATAATTGCACCAAGTACAACCACCACAATCGTTGGGATTGATAATGTTTCAACCATTAAGCCTGAAAAGACCAATAGGATCACAATTTCTTTAATTTCACTGCGAATATGTACGTTTAGCATAATGTGAGAACCTTAAGACAATCCTGAAGTTGTGCAGATGCAGCTCCATTAACTTTTAGTGAAAAAGGGATTTCTCGTTTATTACATTCAACTATCTGTGTTGCCACGTAAGAGAGATATTGTTCCTTGAACTCAAGTTGTGATGGTATTGTTAGTTCGAGTTCAAGAATAGGTGCTTTTTTTTCTTCGCCTTCTTTAACAAATAGTAGCCCCGTTCGAGCATAGTGCTTCCAGCTAATTTTACGGGATTCATCATTTGTGTAATTACTTAATCCTCTAAAATCATCTGCTCCTTTCTTGTCCTGAAGAATTTCGCCTTCAAAATCTTTACCCGATAAAACAAGATCAACCGAATTAAGCAAAGAAGGATACACAAGAGAAGTATGTTCGACAGGGAAGTAAATCCACACCTGATAAAGACCAAACGGATTTGATGTTTTTATTTTGAGGTGGCGCCATTGATATAGGCCTCGCTTTTCAGGGATTATGTCTCCCTCACTTTTGCCTTCGCTATTATTAATTCCATTGAGCAAAAAATCGCCATGGTCGCTTTCAAGTTGAATTTGCCAATCCCAAGGCCCCTTAGGGACAGCTTTCCAGTAAATATTGACACTAACAGAAGTACTCGCATGCCCAGAAGATATTGTTATTTGCTCCAGGCGAAGTCGGTAAAGATGGAAATGAGTTTGAATGAGCCACAACAGATTGAATCCAAATAAAAAGATAGTAAAGATCAGGAGCAAGTTATTGCTATAACCAATGGCCAAAAGAAACATCAAAAATATAAGCCCATTTAAATATCCACCCATCCTTGTTGGGAAAATATAGACACGGGATTTTTTTCTAAATTGTTTTCTTATCCAGTTCTTCATTCTTTTACAAACGGTACCCGTTTTAAGATCTCAATAGCACGGGATTGTTCCTGATTAACACTCAATGAATGATGAGAAAACATACGGTGCGCGGCCACAAAAGGAAATACGTGCTGAACATCGTCCGGAATAACATAATCTCGATTACTGAGCCATGCCCAGCCTCGGGCAGCATCGAGTAAATCCAAACCTGCGCGTGGACTTAATCCAAAGTAATCATCCTTGTTGCGAGTAGAATGTAAAAGATCAGTAATATAATTTAAAAGCATTGTAGAGGCCGTAACTTTTGAAATATCAGATTGCCAATTTTTTAAATCATCACGACTAAGCAGTGCTTGTAGTTCTTCAAGTTTTCCTAATCTGGAACCACTTGCTAAAAGATCATGCTCTTCTTGCTTGGAAAGATGTCCCATGGAAATCTTAAAGAGAAATCGATCCAGTTGGGATTCTGGTAGGGGATAGGTCCCGAATTGTCCTCTAGGGTTTTGAGTTGCAAAAAGGCAAAATCTTGCAGGTAGTTCATATGTCATGCCATCAACAGTTACAATTTTCTCTTCCATGGCCTGAAGGAGTGCGCTTTGTGTTTTAGGAGAGCCACGATTTAGTTCATCGGCCAGTATCAATTCACCGAAGATAGGTCCTGGTTTAAATATGAATCTCTCAGTTTCTTTTTGAAAAATTGAGATTCCTAGAATATCTGAAGGTAAGAGATCACTTGTAAATTGAATCCTCCGAAAATCGAGACCAGTTGCTTTGGCCAAAAATTTAACCAGAGTGGTTTTTCCCATGCCAGGAACATCTTCAATTAAAACATTTCGGTTCATGAGAAGTGCGACCAAAGAAAGACGTAATTGGAGCTTGTTCCCAGGTAGAAAACTTTCACCAGCAATAAGAAATTGTTCAGCATGTTTAATCATAAAATGATGGTAGCATGCCAAGTCTTTTTGTCATTTGATAAACTATCAACTAGTTGCCAAGAGTATTAAAGCGTCCTAAATATCTGTAAATAATTGATTTAATAGTAGTTGATTAAAATAGACTGGACTTCTAATAGATTCCTTTAGAATTACCTTATCTAGTAAAGCTATTAAATGACTTCAGGAGGTTTATTTTGAATGAAATGTTAATTGGCCAATATAGAGTTTTAATTAATGAAGCAGTACTTGAAAGTGAAACTGAGCATAAAACGAGTATGGACATTGGTAAACTTAACTCAAAACTGCGTGTCATTTACAAAGCCGCTCAATTTGATGGTATAAATGATTCCATTATTAGTGATCTCATAGATCAAGCGATTCCAATTAAGTCAGCACTACATGCAGCTTAAATTTTTAATCTGAAATAACTGGGGCCATACAATGAATCTTGATCAAGCTATCGAACTCCTAAAAACGGCAGTAATACATACTGGCAACATTGACCAAAAACATATTGATTTAACAATTTTGCCAATCGAAAAACGTTCACAGTGTGAAAAGGCCATGGCCATTGGTTCAATGTGCATTCAGTCTGGTAAAATAACCCGTGATGAATTTTTAAGAAGGATTCAGGTGCTGGGCTAACGAACTTTTGTCTTAGAAATTTTTTTTGCAAATAATGTGGGAAAGAACCTTTTAAGTTTCACGCCTAAAATTTCTTTCCCACCAATATAATCTTCATATTTTTTAGCTTTAATCACTGGCACTGCACGCCGTGCGAATTCCTGTGGGGTAATCCCTTGGGCATTACTTTCATCGTGAACATGTGTAGCATGGCCATCACCACCCAAGGCATTAAATGAAATATCCGTACTCACAAAACCAGGACAAATGATCGTCACATCTATGTTCTTATTTTGCATCATCATTTCCGCGCGTAGTGAATCATAATACCCGTGACATGCGTGTTTTGAAGCTGAATAGCCCGTTCTATATGGGGTTCCAAATTTTCCAACTAGCGATGTAATCACCACAAACTGACCGTGATTTTTGGCCAGAAATTTTGGTAATAAGGCCTGAGTTAAGGCCACATTTCCAAAATAATTAACTTCCATTAAATCCCGATAAACTTCCAGCGTTGTTTCCTGGGCCAATGAGCGCTGGGAAATACCAGCGTTTAAAATCACTGTATCAATAACACCAAAAAGAGCCTGTGCTTTATCAATAATTAAGGCAAAATTTTTAGTGTCTGACAGATCAAAGGAAAGAATACGGGTGAGTTCAGGATGGGCCATTTTAGAGCGAACAGCTTCAAGTTTCTGCTCATTTCGGGCAGAGAGAACAAGCTGGTTTCCCTGAGCTGAAAGTTCAAGGGCTAGGGCCTCACCAATGCCTGAAGAAGCACCAGTAATCCAATAAACGGCCATGAGATATCCTTTGAAAGTAATGGTTAAATTATAAGTGTTTTTGGGGGTTTGTGTTGACGCATTGCACGATAATGTTTCTTATCGTGCACTAAAAAAACTTGTGCAACCAGATCACTTTTAAATTTATTTATTTCTGGGTTTAATCAATAATAAAACTTCTAAACCTCTCAACCTCTAAGGCGCACATAATGAATATTGAATCTTATATTAAATTTTCTAAACCTTTCATCGATGCCCTAAAAGATACTTTTAAGATCATGCTATCCACGGATCTAAATGCACACTCTCCAAAAATGAAAACTCACAATAAAGCTCATGGCGAAATTACTGCCATGATTGGCATGATTGGTACGGTAGAAAAAGACGGAAAAATTCAAGATTTTAATGGTCTTATAGCTTTGTCTTTCACTAAAGAAGTATATCTTAAAATTGCCTCAGCCATGCTTATGCAGGAATTCA
>JBILYY010000205.1:0-5110 GCA_044377495.1 Bacteriovoracaceae bacterium
CACTGGAGATGATAAAGATATTTTTTGGTCGATTAACTTTGTTAAGAAAATTAATTTCCTTAACCACTTTCCATCCATCAAACTTGGGAATATTCAGATCCAAAAACAATATATCAAATATAATACCTTCAAGATTCTTCATCACTTGAACACCATCAGTCGCCACAAATACTGACAAAGAAGGAAAATTTTTTTCAATAAATTCTTTTAAAACTTGAACAATCTCAACTTCATCATCCGCTATCAGGATTCTTTTCTTAGCTTCCATAAAGCCTACAAGTATATGTAATTAATAATTTATGCTACATTATCATAGCACAAAAGTAAGTATATCTTAAGTCGATTCTTTTCAATCAGTAAGCGTATAATACCTTACACATACAGTCTCTTGAATTGGTCTATTTCTAAAGATAGGATAAAGTATTATGAAAAACTTAATCAAAGCAACGGCCCTAAGAATACAGATTAAAAAAAACTCCATTGTATCTGTGGATCTTAAATTCCCTATTTTTACCTTAAGTGTAATGGATACTTTTATTCCAGAAAAAGCTCAGGCGTATCTAAGCAAATCATCAATTGATATCCCAAGCATTCTAAAGCGAATCGAAGATTCCAATTATGCTCCCCAATCCGTTTTAGATTTCGACCATGAGGAAAAGCAATTTTCTATTTGGATCGAATAGTATTCAGCACTAAAACCACATCCCTGAAGTGCTTACAGTACTTATTTCACCCTACTTGAAATAATTCTTTTATTTTTTCTGTTATCACTTTAACTTGAAACGGCTTCGAAAAAAGCCCATTTGTTTGCGTCTTTATTAAAACACTTTGCTTATCGGTCAGATCATTTCCTCCGGAAATGAATATAAACTTTGGTTGAGCACATGTGGTGTTCTGCCTGATTTTATCAAGAAGTTTGAAGCCATCGCCGCCAGGCATTTTGATGTCCGAAATGACAAGCTCAATTTTATTATCGACAAAAGATTGGTATGCCTCCGTAATATTAGAACTGGTCGAAATATTTGAACAAAACTTTTTCAGAATAAATGTAAGAATATCTCTTAAATCTTCCTCGTCATCAACAATCAGAATCCTACGGCTGATCTTAGTAACAACTTGAGCACCGTCAGCGGCCGTGCTTGATTTAGTCGTTTTTTGAATATTTTGATCATAGGGCATTATGACTGTAAACATTGACCCACTTCCCAGGCTTGACTCCAATTCAATTTTCCCATTATGTTCCTTGATTATTGTATTTACCAAAGAAAGACCAATCCCTGTGCCCATATTGAATTCTTTGGTCGTAAAAAATGGATCAAATATTTTCTCTCTAATCTCATCAGGGATTCCGGAGCCGTTATCCTTAACAGAAAAACGCAAAAAACCATCTTGAGTATTTAATGAGATATTTATATTTCGAATTTCCAATCCTAATGTTGCATCTTTTGCATTTGAAATTAGATTTACAATAACCTGTTGAACTCGTCCCCGATTGCCATTAATAGTAGATGGTATTTTCGCAGTATCGAGAACAAGATTTACTTCTTCTTTTGAGTACATGTCATGAAGTAAATCTATCGTTTCCAAAAGTAATTCATAAAAACAAAATGGCGATATCTGATTTTCATCAGACCTTGCAAATGTTCTCAAGCCTTTAACTATATTTTCAATTCTTGAAACAGCACTTGCGACTCTACCAAATCGATCAATAATCCCTGGATCAGTAACTCCTAAAAGAGTCAGTTGGTTTTGGGCCATAAGCATTTGACCCGAAATAATAGCAAGAGGATTGTTAATTTCGTGCCCAACTCCGGCAGCTAATTGCCCAATAGAAGCCAATTTTGTTGTCTGGATAGCAATTAGTTTCTGGTTCTCTAATTGCTCATCAATTTGAAGGGCATTAATCATTTCACCAATACTTTCGTAAAGAGGGGTTAAATCGGTAAGGAGCGATTTGTCATAATCCCCTTTACTATTGGCAAAACCAAGCAGTGCAATGTGTTTACCAGCATATAAGATTGGTATCGCCAAGATTTTAGTTAAAGCGACTTGTTCACTAAAAGCGTCGCTTGATATGGTAAAGCCCCTGGCATCCTTAACTAAAAAAACCTCTCCACAATCAAGAACCTGTCTACAAAGTCCGTTGAGACTATTTATTAATAGTTCTTGGGACTTTTCATTGCCCCACAAATTACCCTGCCCATCAAAGTATTTTAAATGCTTGATTTCTTGATTTTCAGATACTTCTGCAACGAATCCATACTGGCTACCTGTAGTGCGCAGTAATTTTTTTATGAGAAAATTATAAAAGTCCTTCTTCTTAGAACCAAATTCAATAAACTTTGCCCGAATATAAGAAATTTCATTTAGAACGTGCTCTTTCTTTTTTTGCTCGGTTACGTCTAAGCCCACAGCATAAATGAGTCCTGAAAGAGAATCTAGTGAGGAAGCCCAACTGAGAGTTTTGTATTCTCCACTTTTAATCTGGAGGCGATTAGTGAATTGAATTGAAGGAGAGCCATTTTTCAATTTTTCAAATTCTTTTAAAGTATATTTAAGATCATCTGGATGTATTAATTCAGTAAAACGCATAGAGAGCAATTCTGCACCGGTATAGCCAAAGCTCGCCCAAGCACTGTTTGACTTACAAATTTTACCATCCAGGCCTGTGATGAGAACAAAATTTAAGGCAAGATCAAAAAACTTGTTTAGCTCAGTTGTTTTCTTAAGTAAATTCTCCTCGGCTATCTTTTTTGCTGAAATGTCTCTGACAGTTGCCTGTAAGTAAACTGAATTACTAGACGTAATCCTGCTCAATAAAATCGTGGAAGGGAAAACAGTCCCATCAAGTTTTTGATGATCCCATTCAAAGGAGATTGAGCCTTCTGACATGGCCGCTCCAATCATTTTTTTGGCTTCATCTATAGAAGGACATCCATTAGATTGAAATTCTGGAGATACATCCCAGGGACCTAATGAACAAAAGTGATTATAGTCATTGGCCCCAAAGAGCTTAATCGAAGCAGGGTTTCCAGAATTAAACTTAAAACTTGGAGGAAAAAGGGTCATCACAGCGTCCTCAGATTGATCAAAGAGGAGTCGATGATTTTCTTCACTTTCCTTTAATTTTAATTCAATTTCTTTTCTTTCAGAGATGTCATATCTGATACCAATGTATTCAGATATTTCGCCCGTAATACCAAACGATGGCGTAATCGTTGTATCGACCCAATAAAAACTACCATCTTTTTTCTTGTTTTTGATCTCTCCTCGCCACTGCTTCCCACTAGAGATGGTTTTCCACATATCTATAAAAAAGGCTTTGGAGTGGTTGCCAGAATTTAAGATTCGGTGATTTTGTCCTATAAGCTCATGTTTTGAGTAGCCGGATATATCAACAAATACATCATTTACATAAGTGATAACACCATGACGATCGGTCTTAGCGACGATTGCGTATTTATTTAATGCTCTAACGTAAGTGTCTGTTTCGGTAATTTTCTCCCAAAGTTTAATTTCAACCAACTTGTATTGAGTTATATCTTTGAATGTGCCATAAATTTTTATTACTTTCCCAGTATCATTTTTCTCTGCTAAGCCAATTGATCGAACCCATTTATGATTCCCCTTTGAATCAAAAAACTCAAATTCAGAATCGTAAGGCTCGCCTTTATCTATACATTCCTGAATAAGCTTTCCGAGCCGCTCACGCTCATGTGGAGCGTAGAAAGATATCCCATCAATCAGGTTCACAGGCGTCCCTAAAGGAACTTGGTAAATTTCATAAAGTTCATCAGACCAAAGGGTTTGCGAAGTTAAGACATCGAGCTCCCACCAACCAGATTTAGTCATTTTTTGAATTTTAAAATACTGGTCTTTAATTTTTTTGAGTTCATGATTTTTAAATTTTAACTCAAGCAAATTAATGACATGGCTTGATAGGGATTTAAGAATATTTTTCTGAGAATCGGTAAGGCTCCTCTCAACGTGATCAATAACACACAAGGTTCCAATTCTATGACCACTTGGCGTAATCAAGGGAGCACCTGCATAGAATTTTACTAGAGGATCTCCGGTTACTAATGGGTTATCACAAAACCTTGGATCAAGATCTGAGTTTTGCACAATAAAGATCTCGTCACCCATGATTGCATGTCCGCAAAAAGAAATATCCCGAGGGGTCTCAATAGTATCAAGACCAAAACGGGATTTAAACCACTGTCTGTTTGTGTCGATTAAACTAACAAATGCTATTTTTGTATTACAAATTGAAGCCGCAAGTTTTGTGATCTGGTCAAATGTATCATCTGGCGATGTGTCCAGAATGCAATACTTCATCAATTCCGCAATTCGCTCAATTTCCTTTTCTGGGATTGGTGCAAGTTTCATTTAGACCCCAAAACATTCAATATCATCTACACTCTCCAGATTTCTTCAGAATAATTATTGCACTCTTTAGAACAACGAACCTAAAAAAAATCAGATTTTTTTCACCGTTTAGAGGGAAAATCAATGCTGATTATTAAAGACTTTTTAATATAATGCGAAGTATTCAAAAGTTATCAGTGGACTATAATGCATATCCCGAGAGGAGAGCTTTGATCAGACTTTATGACTAACATATTTCAAAAGCTCAAACCAACATTCTTAACGTACATCTTAAAGGCTCCGCAGCTCCCCAAAGGAGTTGATCCCCACAGGTAAAGGCGTTCAGATATTCATCTCCCAACGTCATCTTTCGAACTCTACCAATCGGAATATCAAGTGTTCCAGAAACTGATCCGGGTGTGAGTTTTTTTAAAGTTTCAGCTTTGTTATTAGGAATCAATTTAACCCAAGGATTCGCCTCAGCAATCAGAGATTCAACCGTGGCAAGCTCAACTGATTTTTTTAACTTAATCGTCATCGCCTGTGAGTGACAGCGTAGAGCACCTACTCGTACGCAAGTTCCATCAATAGAAATTTCTTTCTGAGTTTGGAGAATTTTGTTGGCCTCAACTTGGGCCTTCCATTCTTCCTTACTCTGACCATTGGGCATTTCAGAGTCAATCCACGGAAGAATATTAAGCGCCAATGGGTGACCAAAATTCGCTTTGGGAAAGTTCTCTGA
>JBILYY010000206.1:0-5109 GCA_044377495.1 Bacteriovoracaceae bacterium
ATAGATACGTTTTGCAGCCTTCGAGTCGCCAGACGCCCACCAATACCTTTGGATTTCTCCAAAAGTACGACTTTCTGATCTGGCAAATTATGAGCAAGCATAAGTGCTGAGATTCCGGCACCAACAATGGCAACATCGTAAACGGTATTTGTGTTCATAGGTAGATTCTCTTTCATCGAATCTCATTCGGCATTAATCAAATGTTCGTCAAGGCCACTTTTTGTGCACAATACTTAGATTAAGTAAGTATGCTGCAGTGAGTTTACAGAAGATATCGCCTGACAATTGCTGCAAATCTGCTACTCTAAAAGCAATTAAATCTAAGACTTAAATCAAACTTTTATCGACTTGAAAGGGAGAACTTTTTCATGGTTACATCTGCTGTTAATCACTACTTCAGATCATCCATTGGCAGAAAACAACTCGTGGCCGTAACCGGTCTATTGTTGTGTGGTTTTCTTGTGGGACATCTCACGGGAAATCTTTTGCTCATGGTGAGCTCTAATGCATTCAATCTTTATGCTCATAAACTTTTCTCACTAGGGCCCATGCTTTATGTGATTGAGGCCGGACTTGCTGGTATTTTCATTCTTCACCTTGGTCTTGCGTTCAAGTTGAATATGGAAAATATGAAGTCGCGAGGAAAATATGAACAGAAAACAAAAACCGGTCGCGGAACAACGTTTGCTTCTCAAACAATGCCGTACACGGGATTGATCCTTCTTGTTTTTCTCATTCTTCATTTGATCAGCATAAAGTTTGGAACTCATTACGAAGTAACTGTTGATGGCGTGGTGATGAGAGATCTTTACCGCACGACGATTGAATACTTTAGAAGTCCTATCGCGACTGCCTGGTATGTTATTGCAATGCTAACTGCAGCTCTTCATACCTCACATGGCTTTGCCTCAGCTTTTCAATCACTAGGCTGGAACCATGGAAAATATTTTAAGAATGTAAAACGTCTCGGACTTATCTATGCCATTTTGGTTGGAGCTGGCTTTGCTGGGCTTTCAATCTGGTGTCACCTGAAGGGAGGATAATATGACTATTAACTTAGACTCTAAGGCTCCTAGTGGAGAACTTAAAGATAAATGGACTAAGCACAAGTTTGAATCAAAACTTGTTAACCCGGCCAATAAAAGAAAGTTTACCGTTATTGTAGTTGGGACCGGTCTCGCAGGTGGTTCTGCTGCTGCAACTCTTGCTGAACTTGGTTACAACGTTCTTTCTTTTTGTATTCAGGATTCTGCTAGACGTGCCCACTCGATTGCCGCTCAAGGTGGTATCAACGGTGCAAAAAACTATCCCAACGATGGTGACTCAGTTAAACGCCTTTTCTACGACACCATTAAAGGTGGAGATTACCGTGCTCGTGAAGCGAACATTTATCGTCTGGCGGAAGTTTCAAATAACATCATCGATCAGATGGTTTCTCAAGGTGTTCCATTTGCTCGTGAATATGGTGGATACTTAGATAACCGTTCATTCGGTGGTTCTCAAGTTTCACGTACTTTCTATGCTCGCGGACAAACCGGACAACAGTTACTTCTGGGTGCATACTCAGGAATGATGAAGATGATTTCCAAGGGCAAGATCAAAATGTTCAATCGTCGCGAGATGATGGATCTAGTTAAGATCAATGGAAAGGCCCGCGGAATTATTGTTCGTAACTTAATTACTGGCGAACTTGAAAGATATGCGGCCGACGCTGTTCTTCTTTGTACTGGTGGATACGGAAACGTTTATTTCCTTTCTACGAACGCCATGACTTCAAATGCTTCTGCTGCTTGGAGATGTTATAAGCGTGGAGCAGCTTTTGCTAACCCATGCTTTACTCAAATTCACCCTACTTGTATTCCTGTTCACGGTGATTATCAGTCGAAACTTACTCTCATGAGTGAGTCACTTCGAAATGATGGACGTGTTTGGGTTCCAAAAAAAGAAAATGATACACGCAAGCCCGCAGATATTCCTGAGGATGAAAGGGATTACTACCTTGAGCGCGTTTACCCTTCATTTGGTAACCTTGCGCCACGAGACGTATCTTCACGTCAGGCAAAATACCGCTATGATGAAGGCAAAGGTGTTGGCCCGACGAAACAAGCCGTTTTCCTGGATTTTCGTGATGCTATAATTCGTGATGGTCTTGGTACCATCGCCGGTCGCTACGGAAACTTATTTGAAATGTACGAGCGAATCACTGGAGACAATCCTTATAAAACTCCGATGATGATTTACCCTGCTGTCCATTACACGATGGGTGGATTGTGGGTTGATTATAATCTTCAATCAACAGTTCCAGGTCTTCATGTTTTAGGCGAAGCAAACTTTTCAGATCACGGTGCAAACCGTCTAGGTGCTTCAGCACTTATGCAAGGTCTTGCCGATGGTTATTTCGTTGCTCCAAATACAATTAGTAACTATCTCGCTTCGAACCCTCTTGAGAAAATCACTACTGATGACCAAGCTTTCAAAGATGCCGAAGCAGCAGTGATTCTCCAGACTTCGAAACTTCTTGCCGTCAAAGGTAAACGTACTGTTGATGATTTCCATAAGGCCTTAGGTCAAATTATGTGGAACCACGTTGGTATGAGTCGTAACGAAGCTGGACTAAAACAAGCTATCGATGGCATCAGAAAACTTCGTGAAGAATTCTGGAAAGATGTAAATGTTCCGGGTGAAGCTGGAAACTTTAACCTTGAACTTCATAAAGCGACTCGTGTGGCCGACTTTTTAGAACTAGGTGAATTGATGGCGCTGGATGCTTTAGAGCGACGCGAATCTTGTGGCGGACACTTTCGTGAAGAGTATCAGACTCCCGATGGTGAAGCTAAGCGAGACGATGAGAATTTTTCTCACGTTGCTGCTTGGGAATATACCGGCCCCAATTCAAGTCCAGTTCGTCACAAAGAAGAACTGAAGTTTGAGTTTGTTCAACTTGCAACACGATCTTACAAATAAGGAGAAGCTCATGAGCTCTGAAAATATGACCTTAAACCTGAAAATTTGGCGCCAAAAAGGTGCACAGACTGAAGGTAAATTAGTTGATTACCGCGTAGATGGTGTTTCTCCTGATATGTCTTTTCTTGAAATGATCGATGTTCTAAATGAACAATTGGTTCGTAAAGGTGAAGACCCAATTGCTTTTGATCACGATTGCCGCGAAGGGATTTGTGGAATGTGCTCAATGAACATTGACGGGAAGGCCCATGGTGGTTTCAAAAATACCACAACTTGTCAGGTACATATGCGCTTGTACAACAATGGCGACACAATCGTAATCGAGCCATTCCGTGCTCAGGCCTTTCCTCTCGTTAAAGATTTGGCCGTTGATCGTTCGGCCATGGATAAAGTCATGATTAAAGGCGGATACATTTCTGCCAACACTGGTAATGCCCAGGACGGAAACGCTATTTTGATTCCAAAACCTATTGCTGACGAGGCGATGGATGCAGCTGCCTGTATTGGTTGTGGTGCTTGTGTTGCAAGTTGCCCGAACGGATCAGGGATGCTCTTCATGGGGGCCAAGATTTCTCAGCTCGCCCTTCTTCCTCAGGGTCAGCCTGAAGCGCCTCTTCGTGCTCTGAAAATGGTGCATGAACACGACTCACTTGGTTTCGGAAATTGTACCAACCACGCTGAATGTGAAGCGACTTGTCCTAAAGGCATTTCGATTGAACATATTGCTCGTATGAACCGCGAGTACTTAAAAGCGGCTTTCACTTATCACGAAAAAACTCGTACAGAAGTTTGATTTTTTAAGGGCCTCACTTCGGTGAGGCTTTTTTTTGAACATCAATCAAGCACTCAAAATAATCCGACACTTGTTCTTCAGACTACTAAACACATTCCAATTAAGCGGAACACTCAATGAAAGCCCAACCCGAACGTCCTGCTTTTTAGGTGTCACATACAAAACAGTTCCAAAAATATCCCGACTCAGGGTTTTATGGTCTATCGCCTTGATCCAAAAATGGTCATGCGGCCTTAAAAAGTCCTTATTCGATCCGGAAATCATGATGCCGATGCCACACTCTGAAACATCAATAAGCCTAACCTCTAGTCCTGGACTCATCTCTTTAATCGAACGGGCAAATCTTTGAATGGATATGGACATACCCAAGTCAAAAGGCAAAACATAACGGTCAGTAGGTCTCATCGCCAATGCTCTAACTTCTCTGGGAATAGAGCAAATCAGTTTATTGCCGATAACTTGAAACTGCTCACGATCCAGTCTGAATACAATATTCCGGTAATGGAGCCTGATAAAAATTGGATAACCTTGCTCCACTTGAGAAAGTGAGGTGCTTTTCAAGATAATTTTCTCATGAAAGGAATCAAACTCAAGTTGAACGAAATGGAAAACTGTACGCTTTTGTTCGACTCCAACTTGCCAAATGTCCCCACCGAACGAGGCACCTCTTTCGATTGCAGATACGATGTGAATACGTTTTTGCATTTGCTCGTGTTTGGAAAAATCCATACAACGTCCTTGTATGAGAAACTGACATTCTGTCGATTTGTTTTATCGACAGAATTTAAAATTTAATTTAATCTATACGTATCTTCTTCAAATTAAAGGCTTCTTTCGGATGAATATATCTCTTTCCCTCATCGCTTTAACTCTCCTGGTGCTTTCTGCTCTCGTAAAAGCTGCTAACTTTATTTAAGAAATGCTTGCCCCTATTACCGTCCTGATTCTCGCAATCATCTCAATCCAGACTGGTGCAAGCTTTGCCAAAAATCTATTTCCAGTTGCTGGAGCAGCTGGCACGACCACGCTGAGATTATTTTTTGCCAGTCTTATTCTTTGGGCGATTTGGCGGCCATGGAGATTTACATTCAAAAGATCTGATCTTAAAAATTTGTGCTTCTATGGGACGGCCCTTGGTTCAATGAATCTCGCCTTCTACTTTTCTCTTCAAAGGATCCCACTCGGCCTAGCGGTAACTTTAGAGTTTATTGGTCCCCTAACTTTGGCCATTTTAACATCTCGTAAAAAAATTGATTTTTTCTGGGCAACATTGGCGGGTCTTGGGATTTTTATGGTCATGCCTAAGACTGATTTAACTCATGCGATAGATCCTGTCGGAATTGTATTTGCCT
>JBILYY010000207.1:0-5095 GCA_044377495.1 Bacteriovoracaceae bacterium
TTTACACTTTTTACAGGACTCTATTTTTTTACACCCACAAAGAAAAAAAAGCTTAGTGATTGTGCGAAAATTTCGTTCATTGCAACAGGTGCTTTTTTAGTGGGTAATGTGTTGACTGGTCTTTACATGAAGAACATTGCTTTACACTCCCTGTATGGTGCAGCCGGTGCTCTGTTGGTTTTTTTGCTTTGGACTTTTTATTCTTCGCTGGCACTTTTTTTAAGTGTGGAGTTTTTTGAGTTTGCAAAAAAAAAGGCCCCATAAAGGGGCCTTAAAACTATTTCTTTAAATAAGTATAACTCTTCAGACAAGCTTCATAAAAATCCGTTAGATCCACACCTTCACGAGGGCGAATCTTTCCGCGTTTAACTTGAAGATCAACGTTGGCCTTCATCGTTTGCGCCAGAGTTTCTGGATTATACTGAAGTGAAGCAAGAACATGGCTGGCCTTGTTTCCATAGATCACTTCTTCAATATAGAAGTCAGTTGGATCATCATCGTCACAAAACACATGGACTTCATTCAAGCGTCCAAAGCAGTTATGGTTATCACCCATAATATCTTGGTAAGCACCAGTCATGAATAAACCGATGTAATAATCGTCGCCGTTATTTAGCTTGTGGAGAGGCATGGTATTGGTCGGACCATCAGCAGATAAGAACGTATCGATTTTGCCGTCAGAATCACAAGTGATATCAACCAGTGTGCAAAGCTCAGTAGGCTTTTCATTCAGCTTATGAAGCGGAACAATTGGAAGAATCTGGCCAATCGCCCAAGTATCGGGGGCTGATTGGAAAATAGAGAAGTTACACAAGTACTGAGACGCCATTTGGTTTTTTAAGAGTAAAATTTCGTCAGGCGCGTATTCATCTTTTGAAGCATGATCAACGATGCCTTTACATATTTTCCAATACATCGTTTCAAGTTTGGCGCGCTCATCAAGGGAAAGAATACCGAACTTGAAAGCCGAAACCGACTCTTCTTTGAGTTTAGTCGCGTCGTTAAAAACATCCTGATAGTTTTTTTCGGTGAGTTCAGTCTGAAGGTCCCGCATGTTGGTTACAAGAATATTCTCGCTTACAACTTTGTCCACATTGTAACTTTCGTTACCAATTTCTAAAGCACCAAAGACGTTTGTGACAACACAAGAGTGGTGGGCCGTTATCGCACGACCTGACTCAGAAACAATATTTGGATGAGGTACGTCCTCTAGATCACAAACTTGTTTAAGGATATATACAACGTCTGCAACATATTCTTTGGTTGTGTAATTTGTAGACGAGGGAGTATTTGAACGAGTTCCATCGTAATTCACGCCAACACCACCGCCCACATCGAAGAATTCCAGTTTTGCGCCCTCTTTGTAAAGTTTGGCGTAAATACGAGCACCTTCTGAAATTGAATCTTTGATGGTTTTAATATCCGGAATCTGAGATCCAATATGAAAATGGAAGAGTTTTAGGCAGTGAGTTTTATCAATAGATTTAAGATATTTCACGGCCTGAAGAATTTCAGTAATGGTTAGACCAAATTTTGCATAGTCACCACCAGAAGAGGCCCATTTGCCTGAAGATTTTGTCGCGATTTTTGCGCGTAAACCGATTAAGGGCTCAACACCAACTTCCTGTGCAAGCGCCATGAGATCTATAAGTTCTGTATATTTCTCAATGACCACAATGACTTTTCTTCCCAACTGGATTCCCAAAAGGGCCAGACGTAGGAGGTCTCTATCCTTGTATCCATTTACTACGGTTAGTGAATTTTGATTGGTGTTCATGGCAAGAGCGGCAATCAATTCAGGTTTTGATCCGGCCTCTAGACCATAATTATAAGGCGCGCCCGCATCCACGATCTCTTCAACCACTTCGCGCATTTGATTTACTTTTATAGGGTAAACGCCATAGTAAGTACCGGTGAATCGAGCTTCTTCAACAGTTTCACGAAAAGTTTTATTGAGATTTGTAACTTGAGCACGAAGAATGTCATGAAAACGAATAACGGTTGGAAAAGGAATTTTCTTTTCCTTCATTTCCTCAACGACTTCCATGATGTTAATCAATGGGCCATTTTCTTTACGGGTAGGGTTAATGCAAAGATCACCTTTGTCACCAACTGTGAAATAACCTTCTCCCCATCGACTGATCTGGTAGATCTCGTTGGCATCCTCGGTGGTCCATTCTTTAATGGCATCAAGATTATGGAAACGCGTAAATTGTGGTTGTGTTGTTTTCAACTCAATAACCCTCCGGAAAATCCTTAATTAATTACCCGCACTATAAATGAAAAGTAACGAGTATTAAAACAGTTTTCCAGAGAGTGATAAAATATTTTACTGTCGGGAGTAATCTCTACCTGTATTTGATTCCCGTTTTGAGTATTCGAGCTCCTCTTTCACTGGATCCTGTGTACTCGATACCTTACGGCCTTCATGAGAAGCGCAGGCAGTTAGTAATAGAGCGGTTAAGGTAGCGAATAAAATGTGTGTCTTCATGGTCCAACCTCCTTGTCGTCCTACATTCATATAATGCGAGACGCGTGCCAACTTAAGAGGGGCCTATAATGATTTTTGACTAGGTGCGAGTAAAAGTGGCCCCAATTCAGTGACAGAAGTTTACCACTTGAGGTGTCATGTTGACCAAAATACCTATGTATTTTAATTAGTTAGTAGCTCATAGAGCGATCTTTGCTCTTCCATTGAAAGCGGCTTGCTTTCCTCTGCTTGTGATCGCCTAAGGTTACTTTCGTGGAGGATATGATCTAGGTGCCTAATCTTTTTAGTTAGGCTTATACCAATCTCAGTATACCACTTTGGTAGGAGACCAGATATTTCCTGTTTCTGGACTTGAATCATCTTACAATTTTCTAGGGCCACGATGTAGCTTGCCCGAGGCCTTCCATCAAAAAAAGAGAGCTCTCCAATAAATTCTCCCGCAGAGATCCGAGAAATGACTTTAACCTGGGTTCCAGTAATGGTGCAAACGAGAAGCTTGCCTGATTTAAGGAAGTAGAGTTCAGAAGAAGGATCACCCTCACGGCAGACAACTGTGTTTGCGGGGAAATCTAAATCAAATCCTTGCACACTTACTCCTAAAGTTTCAGAATCTGCTTAATCACCAGACCCAATTGTTTCATGCCTTGATCGTAGTATAAATTCTGTGGGTACAACTCATCAAAAAAGGTGATATTTTTGTTCCATTCATTTTCAAGAAGTCTGGAAAAATCAAAGAGAATGACTTGATGATCACGGGCCACCTTACGAATGATTGAATTGTAAACCTCGGTCGATCTCCACGGATCACAATCGTAGGCAGTCGCTTGTAGCATGGCAGTTTTCGCATCATCTATTTTTCCTAGTCGATTTGAAATCTGACCGTGGGTAAAGTATAGCTGGGCATTTCCGGCATTCATGGCGACGAGTTTCGAAGAGCTTGTATAAGCAGCTTTTGGGTTGTTGGCCGTTAATTGCTCGTTAACATCGCTCAGATCCTTTTCAATATCTATCGTAGATGAAAATGCGCACACCTTCTTAGGAGCAATATCTAGATTTAAAGGAGTTGTAGTGAGTATCAACAGACTATTGCGATCCTTACTTAAATTCACCAATTGAATGAGTTGTTGTTCAAAAAGTAAAAGTTCTGTTTCAAGCCTTGCCAGGTAATTTTCTTCAGTTATCTCAACCAAAAGATTTGGCGTCTCTTCAAGCTTAATTCTCGAATGTGGCGTATACACAAGTTTTGATAACCAAGGGAAAAGTATAAGGGCAGTTTCAACTCGATCGTCCTTATAAAGAGCGAAGTTTTTCTTAATTACGTTAGCGTTTTCAGGAATAAATTTGAGCTCTTGAAATTCTTCGCTGGCACCTTGATAAATGAGAATTTGTGGCCATTGAACTAAAGAGCGAAGTTCATGCAATGTCCGGTGTAGTGCGTGACCATTTTTAGCGAGAGATTGAATCTTGATTGGTTTGGCGAGATCAACAGAGATAACAGCGGCAAGTTCTGGCGAGAATTTGGCAAAATAGGCACCCATTCTGTCGCCTGTAATGAGTATAGGTGAATCCAATTTAATTGCAGGGGCCTGGGCTTGAAACTCATAGGGATAGGGGAAGATTTGCAAAGGGTTGCTATTATAGCGTTTAAATACAAGAAATCCGGCAGTTAGGAGACCAGCGGAGATAATTATAAAAATGACGGAGAGTGCTTTTTTCATCTAAGAATAGTTTAACTTATAGAGGGATTTTGGTAAATGATTCTTGGGAGTTTCCAAATATGTCACATGTTTTTCCTGAAGTTCTGGCCCCGGCCGGAAGCCTAGATAAATTGAAAGTTGCGGTACTTTATGGTGCCAATGCCGTTTATGTGGGCGGACAGAAATTTGGGCTAAGGACAGCAGCTGATAATTTTACTCTGGATGAGCTCCGAGAAGGCGTGAATTTTGCCCATGATCGTGGTGCTCAGGTTTATGTCGTTTTGAATTCTTTCCTACATGACAAAGATCTTTCTGAATTACCGGATTTTGTGAATTTCCTTAATGAGATCAAAGTTGATGCAGTTATTGTTTCAGATCTGGGAGTGGTGAAAACTGTATCAAGTTTATCTAGAATTCCGATTCATATATCAACTCAGGCTTCAACTCTAAATGTCGAAGCTGCCAAACTTTGGAAGTCCATGGGGGCGACCAGAGTGGTAGTAGGGCGAGAACTATCAGTTAAAGAGGCCGGAAAAATTAAACGTGAAGCTAACATAGAAGTCGAAATGTTTATTCATGGTTCTATGTGTATGGCCTATTCTGGGCACTGTGTGATTTCAAACTTTACGCAAGGGCGAGATTCAAACCGTGGCGGTTGTGCTCATTCATGTCGTTTTGAATACTCGCTTGATATGGGTCTTGATACAGAGGAAAAAAAGAAGGCTTTTTTCATGAGTTCTAAAGACCTTGAAGGTCTTCGAATTTTGCCAGAATTTATTAATGAAGGAATTGATTCATTGAAAATTGAAGGGCGCATGAAGAGTCATCTCTATGCGGGAACGATGAGCAAGGTTTATTCCGAAGCGCTGGCCTATTATCGCCAGCATGGAAATTTTCTATCCGATGA
>JBILYY010000089.1:0-14058 GCA_044377495.1 Bacteriovoracaceae bacterium
GGGGAACTCGCCAAGTTAAATGCCGATGGACAGTATATTGAAAGTATCTCTTATTCTAAGGATAACTTTCCGGCCAAACCTGCCACCGTTACAGTCAAACTTAAAGATCCTTCAGTAGAGCTATTTTCTTTTTACCGAGATGCTGACAAAAAGTACATTTTAGATTTTTGGATTAATTCAGATTTAATCTCCGAGAAATCTACAGCATTTAAAAAACCACTTCCACTTCCAGTCACTTCTGATGCGGTTATGGTTAAGAAAAAAGAATTAGTGGCTAAAAATGACATTCTAAATCGTAAGAGCAGTATATTGCCTGTAGTTGAAGTGACAAATGACATAGCAGATGAAGAACCACCGCATCCCGGTTATCGTGATTTTAGATATGGGGCAAGTTTTATATGGGATTATAAACCGATGATCCCCCAGCTTGAAAAAGATATCAATCTGGCTTCAAAAATCCCGGACTCTCTTTATCCAATTAAGGACCGTAATAATATAGATGACCCGAAAGAAGCTCACATGCAACTCACTGTTAATTTTTACAGGGAAGAAAAGTGGGGACTGTTAAACAAATCAATTACTCTTTATGAGAAGAAATATGGTCGCGACATTAATGCTGTCATGAATGAATTTCTTAGGGCCAATGCGCTTTTGAAGGGGAATATAGCCAAGCCAAACCGTGGAATCACGCAGTCTGCGATGGTTATTCTTTCCAACATTAAAGAAATGACGACTGACTATGAAATGAAAGCTTCTGTCCTTCGCTATCTCATTCAGTACAGTGTAGATATGAAGGATCATGTCAGGACTCTTGAACTCTCAAAACAACTTTTTGTAGAGGCCAGAGGAGAATTTGATCACAGTTTAGTGATCCAATCCGCCCTAACGATCCTTCATGCACTGGCCGAATTGAACCAAGTTGAAAAAATCGAAGAATTCTTAAATGACAAAAAACTTGCCAGTATTTTGCCTCCTCAAATGGGTATTGCATACATAACGTTTTCGCTCCTTGCCAAAAATGAACCGAAAGAAATTATTAAGCGTTATAATCTTGTATCTAAATCTCTGGCCAAGCCTGTCCACCCAGCAATTCTTTACAACGTAGCCGAAAGTCATTTTCGACTTGGTGACTATTCATCATCAATTAAAGTTTATGATGAATTTATATCATCTTATTCTTATCTTCTTCAGGCCCCATTTGCCCGTTTAAGACTTGCCCTTGGCTATGAACTTATGGATCGCGAGATTGGGGAAACACAGGTCCTTTATAAAAATGCCATAGATAGATCAACTGATCCTGCCGCTCGTTATGAAGCAAAACTTCGTTATGTTGCACTTCGAATTGCCCGTAAAATTAACCCAAATGAATCAGATAAAGAGACAGAAGTCTTTCTTGAACAGTCACCTGATGAGTCTCGAGCCTTGGGCCCAGACTTAAAAAAACTTCTATGGCTTGTTCGCTTGAGATTTTTTATTGCTAATAAAGATTATGAAAAAGCGCTGGCCTATTTGACGTCTATTCCTCTGGATTCGATTAAGCCAGCTGAGAGAAGAGTTTTTGAAGGTGATGGTGCTGAAATTGTTTTTGGAATTATTAAAGATGCCTACTTTAAAGAAGATTACGCCAAAGTAGTTAAAGTTTGGGAAGTTTATAAAACCAAATACGAGTCTAAAGTTGCTAAAAATATTTATTTGAATTTTGTTGTTTGTGATGCCTTTATTAAATTAGGACTCTATAAGAGTTATGATCGTGCCCTCGAAAGTTTCGTCACCGTTAAGGGTGATGAGCCACGTGTATTTCCTATATGGATTGAACGAGTAAAAAATACTAATCTCTTAGAATTAGTCGAGGAACTTAGCTTGATTAGAATGGTGGCAGATAAGGACTGGAAGGGCGCAAGTGACAAGCTGGCCTCATATCCAGTGTCACTTAGGGACTCTTTGAACTACCCTTACTACCGTGGTTTGATCTATTTTCACCAGAAAAGTTACACAGATGCCATTACAGAATTTGAAAAAGTGCTGGTTAAACAAAATAGTAAAAATCAGCTTACGCCCAGACAAACTGCTGATCTATTAATGGGTTATGTTGACTCTCTTTATCAACTAAAAGACCAAGATCGCTTTAAAACAGTGGTTCGGGCCCTAAGCCAGGATATCAACACTTCGAAGTCGGCACCGATCTTGAATGTGTCTGAACGAGTTAACTATCTCCTCATCGAATCATTCGCTGGAGAGAGCAATCCAGAATGGAAGGAGCTCGAGATTATGACAAAAGCTTTCAGAGAAAAATTTCAAAAATCTCCTTACACTGCGCGAATTGGATACCTTTACGGGTTATCATTAATAAAGAACTCGCGGATAGCAGAAGGTAAGGAGGTTCTTAGTCTTTTAACAAGCGATGAAAAAGTTCCTCTACATGTTAAGGAAATGTGTAGAAGTGAATTAGCAACTTTGGAATTAGTAGAAAAGAAATTATAAACAAACCAAGCAACAACGGACAGGAGGTCTAATGTTAACTCAAGGTTTTAATCTCGTAGGCAATCACCCAAAATTCAACTCGGCACTTGAGATGGCACGTAATGTGGCCGTCACCAAGACACCAATTCTGATTTCAGGAGAAACAGGATCTGGAAAAAAAGCTATTGGATCATACATTCACCAAAATTCTGCTCGTAAGAATGCTCGTCTAGAAGTTGTAGATTGTAGTACTGATACAGCAACTGTTGAGAAGATTGTGCTTGGTTACCGTTGTGATGAAACAGGACGTTTCAATCGTGGCGTATTAGAAGTTGCCAACGGTGGAACGGTAATATTTGCCAATATTGACGCACTGGATGATATTTTCCAGAAACGCCTATATACTATCCTTCAAGAGCTTCCTGATTATGAATTAGATGTCCGTGTCCTTGCTACAACTTCGAAGAATCTTTCTAAGTTAGTTGCTGCAGGAAAGTTCTCTCGTGCTTTATACACATATTTCAACGGAGCGCAGATCGACATGATCTCACTTCGCGAAAGAGGGACAGACGTGGAATTGATCGCTCGTCATTTCATTAACGAGTACGCTTCAGAAACTTCTGCTGGCGAACTATCTCTTTGTGCCGAAGCTGCTCGCAAACTTTCTGACTATAATTGGAATCAAAATTTAGTCGAACTTCGTTCTTTCATCCGTAAGACTTTGTCTAATATGGAAGGAAGCACTCTTGATCTTGCTGCTATCGAAAATGGTGAGCGTAAAGTTGAATTCTCGTCATCTGAAATTGATGAAGACGGCTTTAAACTTATGTCTCTTAAAGAAGCTGAAAAACTTCTCATTAAGAAAGCACTAGTTTTTACTTCTGAGAATAGAACTCAAGCTGCAAAAATCCTTGGTGTTTCTATCCGTACTCTTAGAAATAAAATCAATGAGTACAGAGGCGACGGCGCTACTTACTTTATTAACTTACGCTAATTTAAATTATTTGTTGAGGCCAGTCACATGGATGTGAATGACAAGACACTTAAGGCCCTAACGACCGCGCTGAACTTTCGGGAGATGCGCCAGGAATTAATTTCCTCGAACGTCGCGAATGCTAATACGCCAGGATTCAAGGCCAAAAAAATGGACTTTGAAGAGGCTTTGGCACGAGCTTTGGACGTTGATGGTCAGATGGGCATGAATGTGACTGATGGACGTCATCACGATGTGGGCAATGGCGGTTTTAACAATCTAGAACCAGAGATTTATGATAACCCGAATGGTGTTGTAGCAGAGAATGGCAACACTGTGGACGTTGAAGCTGAAATGGCACAAATGGCAGAGAATAAATTAATGTACGATGCCTTGGTTCAGTTGATTAATAAAAAGATGGGCATAATGAAATATGCCATCAACTCTGAGAAGTAAGGGGAATATAGATGGATTTACTCTCTAGCTTACGAATTAGTTCAAGTGGTCTGGCGGCACAACGTAAAAGAATGGAAGCCCATTCTTCTAACATTGCAAACGCTCAAACCACAAGAACGGCAGAGGGTGGCCCTTACAGAAGAAAAGAAGTGGTATTTGGTTCAGAGCCAGAGAGAGATAGTTTCTCTGAAATTCTGGAGGGTGAACTGGCCGAGAATGCTCAGACAGTTCATGCAACTGAGGTTGTGCATACTGATAAAGTTATTTTTAAACATGATCCAACACACCCTGACGCTAACTCAGAAGGTTATGTGGCCATGCCGGATATTAATCCGATGGTGGAAATGGCCAACATGATTGAAGCCCAAAGGGCCTATGAATCAAACGTGACGGCTTTAAATATTACGAAGCAGATGGCAATGAAGACACTTGAAATTGGCCGCGGAAACTAAGGAATAAACCATGTCGATTAAAGACATTTCAGGCTTTCAAAATACACTTGGGAATGCCGATGCCAAGGGATGGAGCCGTTCGGTTGATAATAACTTTGGCGGAAACTTTAATATCGAAGGTGCACCTTCTATCGGTGAAGCTGGTGGGGCGAAATCTTTCGGTGAGTTTTTATCGGAGTCCATTGGGAAAGTAAACTCAATGCAAAATGAAGCCAACGTTGCTATGGAGCAGCTTGCAAGTGGTGAAAGCCAAAACTTGCATGAGACATTGCTGGCAGTTGAAAAAGCGGATATCGCTTTCAGAACGATGAACCAGGTAAGAACTAAAGTTATAGATGCTTACCGTGAAATTATGAAAATGCAGATCTAATTAGGATGATTAGATAGGCTTGAATCAGGAGGATTCAGTTGAATAACTTCTTTACGCAAACGATACAGAACTTAATCGATTTCTTTAAGACACTCGACATGACTAGAAGAATAGGAATGGTTGGGATTGCGGCTTTGGTACTTACCCTGATGGCAGGAATTATCATCTATGCAAGTAAAACCGATTATAAAGTTCTTTATACTGATCTCACCAAAGATGATTCTGCAACCATAGCCCGAATGTTGGAAGAAGGTAAAATTTCTTATCAGGTTAAGGATGATGGTAAAACGATTCAGGTCCCCGAGGACATGGTTGAAATCTGGCGTCTTGAGATTGCCAAGAAAGGTGTGAACTTCACAGGCACAGTTGGTTATGAAGTGTTTGATAAACAAGCCTTTGGAACAACTTCTTTTGTACAAAAAATTAATAAACAAAGAGCTCTCGAGGGAGAGTTAATTAAAACCATTATGCATATTAAGGGCGTAGCACGCGCTCGTATTCATTTATCTATACCTGAATCATCACCGTTTGTTTCTGAAAGAAAACCACCTACGGGCTCTGTCGTTCTTGATGTTGAGCGTGGAGTGGTAATGACCAACGATGAAGTTAAAGGTATTCAATCTCTGGTAAGCTCTGCCGTTGATGGCATGAGATCGCACAACGTTGTCGTGATTGATTCTCGGGGTAAAAAGCTTTCTGAAAATGACGGCGACCAGATGTCAAATGAGACTGCTAACCGTATTGCTCTTGAAACTCGCTTGAACTCTCAATATGAGAAAAAAGTTGAAGAAATACTTTCTCGTGTGATCGGTGAGGGTAAGGTAATCGCTAAAGTTGCTCTTAAAATGGACTTTACTGAAAAAGTTGAAACACAAACCACTTATGACGGTGAAAACTCTGCGACAGTTTCAGAAGTTCGTAATGAACAAAAAATGGTTGGGGTTCGTCCCTCTCCCCAGGGTATTCCTGGTGCAAGATCAAATCTTCCAGGTGAAACGCCACAGCCGGGTATTCCTGAAACACGCAATGATGTTGATAAGTCTTTAGTTACCAGAAACATGGCCGTTCCATCTACAGTAACTAAATCAAAAAAACCAACTGCAGAAATTTCAAGCATGTCTGTTGCTGTCATGGTTGATGGTAAGAAAGTTGTTGTTCGCGCCAAAGATGGTAGTCCTATGGTGAATGATGACGGAGTTAATATAACAAAGTATCAGGCATGGACGGAAGATGAACTTCAAAACTTTCAACAAATAGTAAGTAGTTCTATTGGGATCAATCTTACCCGTGGCGATAAACTTGTTATTAAGAATATGGAGTTTGCAACGGAAGATTTGGCAGAAATGGAAGCAATCATGAGAGCACGTGAAAATCGTGAACTGATGAAGAACATCACTAAGTATCTTATGATCGGTGCGATCATCTCTCTTTTCTTCTTCATGGTGGTTCGACCTTTCATCCAATGGCTTACTGAGAACTCAGTCGAATCGATTGAAGATTTTTTACCTAAGACGATTGAGGAACTTGAAAAGATTCAGGCCAATCAGCGTCTTCCAGGACTTGAGGATGTGCTTCCTTCAATTGAAGACAGGTTGAATCCGGAAAAAATTGAAGGGAATATGCTAAGAGAGAAGATTATCTCTTTGGTTGAAGCTAATCCTGCTAAGGCAGCCCAGGTGATTCATGAAATGATTCATACTGCTGATGGACAAAAAGAAATTGCTTAATTTTTAATTATTAAATAGTTTCAGGAGTTAACGAGTGGCTGACGAACAAGCAAGTTTAGAACCAGATGTGCAATACGCACTCTTATCAGGTCAAGAAAAGGCAGCGATCCTTTTATCTGCTTTGGGTCCAACGACCACGAAGCTGATTTTTAAACACATGAAAGACAATGATGTTAAGCGCATGATTAACTCGATGTCATCAATTTCTAAATCACCAATATGGATGGTAAAGAGAGTTTTGGAAGAATTTTATTCTTCTATTAATGAAGATTCAGAGCTTCTGTTCTCTGAAAATAAAGGCCGTGACTTTATTCTTAGCACTCTTGGAGAAGATCGAGCCAAGCAATTACTTGGTCAGATCGTTGATGTTGGATCTAATAATACTCTTGAATCGCTTGAGCTTGTTGATACGAGAACGTTAGCAAACTTCTTAATTAATGAGCATCCTCAAACGATTGCTCTTATTTGTGCCCATTTGCCAGTTGAGAAAAAAGTGGAAGTGCTTCGGAAATTACCTGAAGGTCTTCAGGCCGAAGTTGTTCTACGAGTTGCTAATCTTGATTTTGTTTCACCAGAACTTATTGCACAGCTTGATGATGTTCTTAAAACTGAACTTTCTACACTTGGTTCAATTGATACGCAACAGCTGGGTGGTGTGGAACCAATCGCCAGCATGCTAAATCTTATGGATAAAACTTCTGAGAAAAATATCATGGCAAGAGTTGAGGAAAAAGATCCTGAACTTGCTGAAGAAATTCGTAAACTTATGTTTGTTTTCGAAGACATTTGCTTTGTGGATGATCGAGGTATTCAGGAGCTTCTCAAAGGTGTGGATAACACGAAACTTGTCATTGCACTTAAGACTGCTCCCGACGAAGTTAAAGCTAAACTCTTTAAGAATATGTCGAATCGTGCAGCCACTCTTCTCAAAGAGGATCTGGATTCCATGGGGCCAACGAAAATTTCCGATGTGGAAAAAGCCCAGCAGGAAATTGTTCAGCAGCTTAAGGATCTTGAAGCTAAAGGTAAGGCGCTTATTTCTCGCGGTGGGGAAGGCGACGCATTCGTTTAAAAGGCAGTTTGAAATATGCATAAATATCGCAGTTCAGAAATTAAATCTTTCGAGTTCAGTGACCTCAAGGGAACCCATGTTGTCACTCAGAGTGATTTTAAATCTTTTAGCTTTAATGAAATAAGTGGTGAGCCATTTAAAAGTGAAAAGGTAACAGACGAAACCGTAAGGTCTGAACGTGGTTTTGAAAAGAAAAATAATTTCAAGATTGATGGCGCTGTAAGAGATTCGAGAGGTTTGTCTCGTCAGGACCAATCAGACTTCGATCTAAAAATAGAAGAAGTCGTAAATCAACGTTTAAAAGAGTCCTATCAGGCTGCCTATACCGAAGGCCTGGAGAAAGGTAGAGCTGAGGGTAAATCTGAAGCCTTTGCTCAATATCAAGAAGAGCTAAATGGGAAAATCGAAGAATTTGCTCAAATCTTGACTGCTCTTCAGTCTCAAAACGAAAAACTTATCGATAAAAGTCGCCACGAAATTTATGAATTTGTTAAACGATTCACTAAATGGATCGTTCTAAAAGAAATTAACGAAAAACTATATTTAGAGAATCTTCTCGAAAAACTAATATTAGAACTTAATGCTCGCAAAAACCTTATTGTTAAAGTTGGCCGTGCCAATTTTAACCAGATGCCTGAAGTTGTTCAGGCCGTTGAGGCACGCTTGGGTCAGCTCTCAAATTTGAGAATTGAAGTCGTTCCTGAAATACAGCATCCTGGTATCATTCTCGAATCAGAAAATAGTTTGATTGACGGCTCGATAGAGGGTGTTTTTCAAAATATTGATAAGATTTTCGAGCAGGTGGTAAAGCATGGATGAGGGATTAAACCTCAATCTTATTCTTCGTCACATTGAAAATCGTGTTCCCTATGAGAAAGTAGGGAAGATTATAGCCTCTCGAGGAATGGTTTATGAAGCGGCAGTTCCTCGTGCTGTCCTTGGTAGTAATGTCGAATTTATTGCGGAGAATGGTGAACGCTCGCTTGGTGAGGTTGTCGCCATCCAGGGTTCAAACTGTATGGTTATGCCTTACAACGAAATTTCTGGAATTAACTCAGAGACAAAAATTCATTTAAAAGAAATAGTAACTGAAGTTCGAATCTCCGCTAACATGTTGGGAAGAGTTATCGATTTTCAGGGCAATCCTATCGACAATAAAGGTCCGATTGAAGGTCCCTACGAAAAAAGATCAATCTTTGGGATTCCTTTAAATCCTCTTGATCGTCCCCCTATAAGGGATGCTCTTGATACTGGAATCAGTTCAATAAATTGTTTCCTGACTGCCGGGAAGGGTCAGCGCTTAGCAATTATGGCAGGATCAGGTGTTGGTAAGTCTGTTTTAATGGGAATGGTCGCCAGAAATACTAACGTTGATATTAACGTTATCGCTCTTATTGGAGAGCGTGGACGCGAGGTTTTAGAATTTATTCAATCTGACCTTGGTGAAGAAGGCCTTAAACGTTCAGTCGTAATTGTGGCCACTTCAGATACCTCAGCATTGATTCGAACTAAGGCAGCCTATACGGCAACTACTGTTGCAGAGTTTTTTCGTGATCAAGGTCAAGACGTACTACTTATGATGGATTCTATCACTCGTTTTGCAATGGCCAATCGTGAAATCGCTCTCTCAACGGGTGAGCCTCCCGGACAAAAAGGTTATACACCAAGTGTATTTGCGAAACTTCCAAAATTGCTGGAGCGAGCTGGAACTAAAAAAGGTGCCGGATCTATCACTGGGATTTATACGGTGCTTGTTGAAGGTGGCGATATGGATGAGCCTATTGCAGATGCTGTCCGAAGTATTTCAGATGGTCACATCGTTTTATCAAGACAACTTGCTGCCAAAAACCATTATCCTGCAATTGATATTCTGGCCTCTATCTCAAGGGTTATGGCCAAAGTTACTACGAAAGAACATAAGATTGTTGCCAGTCATCTACGTGATCTTTTAGCTTCTTATAAAGAGTCTGAAGATCTCATTACTGTTGGTGCCTACTCGCGCGGCTCAAACCCGAAAATAGATAAGGCCATAGCTGTGTATGACGACTTAGTTAATCTTCTTCGTCAACAGGTCGAAGAATCATTTACAATTGAAGAGGTTTTTGACCGCATGCTCGACATTGCTCGTAAGGCAGAAACAGCAGTAGACCCGAATTATAGATAAATATGAAAAGTTATACCTTTCGCCTAGAACCAGTCCTAAAAGTCAGAAAACTTAAAGAAGAAACTTGTCGAATGGAGTTAGGACGACTTGTTACTGAGCTCAGTAGAATCGATAATCAGCTTGCTCATGAGCGCAAGGAAATAGATCATTATTTTAAAATTCAGGAAGGAGCGCTTAAATCCGGTATGCGCGGAGACCAGGTCCAGGCGTTTCCCATGTTGGTTGCCGGAAAAGATAAAAACATTGAGCTACTCTTGAGAGATAAAAAATTGCAGGAAGAGCTGGTAGAGAATAAGAGACGGGAGTTAGCAACCTTCAGGGGCGAACTAAAAGTTATCGAAAATTTAAAAGAAAAAGATTACACTGAGTTTCGCAAAGCCTTGAATAAAGAAAATGACCAGAAAGTTGAAGAACAAACACAGAACTGGTTACAGTACAAAGAACGAAAGGTCTGAGATGAAATTTTTTATAATATTGTTGATGTTCCCAATTATTGGCTTCGCTTTGCCACCTAAGCGGGTTTATAGCGAAGAAGAATTTGTTAAGAAGGTGAATGAAGAGGTCAAAAAGAAAGTTGATGTTATTAAGAACAAGTCGGTTTCTGATCTGACGAAAGAACTTTTAGATAAAGAAGAAAAGCTACGGCTTAAAGAATTAGACCTGGAAAAACAACAAGACTCGTTAAAAGTTTCAGATTCCGATATTGCTAAACGATATGCTGAGCTTTCGGCCAAGCAAAAAGACTTTATTGGATGTGTAGAGAGAAATAGTGAAGAGAGTAAGGGGCGAATCGGGCAGCTAGTGGAAATGGTCTCAAACATGAAGCCGGAAAAGGCAGCCTCAGTTCTGTCGGTACAAGACACAGAGATTGCGGTACAAATACTTCAAATGATAGATGCTAAGAAGGCATCAAAAATATTCAATTTCATGGATAAAGATATTTCAGCTAAATTGCAGAAGCAATATCTCTTGATGAAGAAATAATTAAAAATCAATTAATTAAATCCAATACTGACATGCTCACCAATGCTTGAATGATCGGCATAAGAAACAAAGTTGTCACAGGTTAAAGTTTTCTGGTCACCCCAAGTATTCACAACTACATCACAGCCATGGCTATCTTTTTTATTAGAAATAATATCTACAACAGTTACCCAATGGTAATTTAATCCGCCACTATTAATTAGCACAGGGGTCGGGGTTACTTCTACGTATGTTGTAGCATTTCTAAAACGTCTAATCTTCTTTGTACTTCCAAACAAATCACCCTTAACGGATTTGAGAAACGAAGACCCGCTCCAGTTTTTTCTTACGTTCCAGGTAACTTTTGGACATGTATTTGTCTTAGGGTATTCAGCGAATATTTTCCGAAGAGAAGTTTTCATTGTAGATGAGTGCTCTCCGGGCGTGTAGTCAGTTCCGTAGTAGTCATTGCTTTTAGGGTCTATATGACGGTTGCATAACATGCTGGTGACGTTTGAAATGGAGGTCTGTCCACAATAGCCTTCCCAGCCGTTATATCCAGTTGAGGCCGGCTGACTATGGCTTGCAGTAGAGTCTGGACAAACATAGTAGGAAGTCGCTTTTCTGCCCGGATAGACAACGTCTTTACCGGACCCTTTAGTAGAGCAGCTAGTGGAAGATTTCCAAACAAATTCCTGACCGCCTGATATCACCAGCATCTCTGCTTTTATTTTCAATTCTTTTTCGGATGCCTTGATGCCTTCGCTTGCGGTGGCAGCAAAGGAGAAAGATAAGAGAATGGGTAAAATTATTTTTTTCATCTCGGCAATCTAGAGCGACTTGACCTCTGTTTGGGGATTTGTGAACTTTTTACAGGCCCAGATGTAGTGGATAGCTCGTAATAAGTGCTCAATATATCAAAAATGTGGCAATTATTGCCCATACGAAAGATAGTTCTAAGGTTTTTGGAAGTTTCTGCCCTGCTTTATTTTTTACCCTGAGTTGAGTCATAATGTTCCATAGGACCACTAAGGAAACAAATGATTCAGGCAGCAACCACTAAACCCATCGAACAAAAAGCTTCTGTAAAAGCTAAGGGTAAAACTGCGGACGATGCAGAAGTAAACGACCCGGAGACGATGGTTGAAGGTGAAGATTTTGCTAATGAACTCAAGGCTTCTCTTTCGGCCGAAGAAACAACTCTTAAAGTAAAACCAGTAAAAGTTTCTCCTGATCAATTAATTGTTCCAGAGTTAGAAGCTGGAGCTGTAGGACCGAAAGTTTTTGATCCTGCCTTAACTAAAGACGTAGACAAAATTATTCAGCCTCAGACAACTGAAGTTGGAACTCCGGTTCCACTTACTAATGAGCAGATTTTAAAACTTGCTCAAGGTCAAGCTGATCCAGCAATTAGTGCTGAAGTTGAAGGCGAGCTTTCTCAGGCAATGCTTAAGACTCCACAAATACAAACAGGTCGAGCTCCGGCCGTTGATATGGCAAAAGCTGAAATGGATCCACAGTTAGTTAATATGGAAGATTTCGTTGCTCAGAAAAATCTTGCAGTTAAAAAATCACTTAACAATGCTTCTCCATACGGCATGACTAATAAGGCTGCAGGTAAAGCAGGTACGGATACTGGCCTTAACTCAACTCAGACGGTAAATGAGTTAGGTTCCAAAGAATCAAGCACAAGTGGATCATCGATGAATTCTCAACAGTTCATTCTTAATGCTCAAGCCGATTTAGGTGCTAATGCAAAAGTTAATGAAGCAGCTGCTACAAAAACTTTTAATATGTCTAACATCAAGTCGGAAAATTCAAATCAGATTATGACTCAAATTTCTGATTACATTGTTCAGGCCAAAGCTGCGAAAGAGCCAACAGTGAATATGAGAGTCAATCATGATGAACTTGGAATAATTGATATTACTGTGAATAAACTAGGCACCGCTGGTCAGGATGCAATCGCCATCAACATAGCCACTCATTCGGTTGATGGGAAAAATTTCTTCCAGACAAATTCAAAAGATTTATTTTCTCACTTAACGAACTCAGGGCTTAACGTTTCAGATCTTAAAGTCGAAACGCCAAATCAAACGGCGAAGAATGATTTTGATTTCGGAAGTCAGTCTGGTCGTGGTGGAGCAGGACAAGAAAGACAATTCGGATCAGAACAAAATCAGAAACGTCACGATTCCGATCGCAGGCAAGATCTCTGGAAGCTTTTTCAAGATAAGGAAGCAGCCTAATGCCTGAAATGGGAAGACCAGTAACAGCTCAGCAATCGCAATATAACCAGGTACAAATGGGGCCCCGGTCTTTATCTGGTAATGGTATGTCCGAATCCCAAAAACGCGAAGCTTTAATAAATAAAGCTACAGGTTATAAACCTAAGAATGAACTCTTTAAAGAAGGTCCTCACAATACGATGGGGAAAGATGAGTTCATGAAACTTTTAACTTTTCAATTACAAAACCAAGATCCTATGAATCCTATGGATCAAAGTAAATTCACAGGTGAGCTTGCTCAGTTCTCGCAACTTGAACAACTTTCTAACTTAAATAAAAAGTTCGAAGATTCTGGAAAAAATCAAGGGATTCAAGATAAGTTTTACGCAGCTTCTTTTGTTGGTAAAAAAGTTGTAACTAATAGTTCAACTCTAAACCTAAAAGAAAGTGGTGATGCTAGTGAAGTTCTGTTCAAGCTGGATGGGCAAGCATCAAAAGTGATGATCCGAATTCTTGATTCTCAGAACAACGTTTCTGGTGAAATCTGGAAAGAAGGTCTGTCTGAAGGTTCACACCAAGTAACCTGGGACGGAGTTGCTCTCGACGGAACTCCAGCAGTGAAAGGTAAATATACCGCGCAAGTAAAAGCATGGGATGAAAATAACCAAGAAATTGGAACAAGAACTGAAGCTACAGGAATAGTTCAAAGTGTAACATTCGATCAAGGTGAACCTGTATTGACTGTTGATGGTCAGAAAGTTTTCTTGAGAGATGTAGCAAGTTTTCACACTGCTGAAACACAAACACACGCAATGAATTCTGCAGCACCTGTTAACGCAGCACGGGCATTAAATTCCGGCTTGTCGGGGCAGAACGGTTCGATACAATCTAATAGTAACGGAATAAATCCGAATGCAGTTCCTGTAGAAAAAGCAATAAACGCTTACTCTCAGAACTCGGGAATCTACGATTAGTATGAGCAATAAAGTTAACTCGTTTCTTATTCCAAATGTTTCTTCACTACCTTCTGATATTCAGAAGGCAGAGAAAACAAATGCCCTTAAAAAGGGAGAGAAGAGCGAGTTTAAAGGTTTAGTTGACGAGCTTTCGAAAGAAAGTGGAAAGCAAGATTTACGTCAGCCTCAAGTCACTGAGAAAAATATTGGACAGGATGTTCAAGTTTCATCTCATGC
>JBILYY010000008.1:0-42073 GCA_044377495.1 Bacteriovoracaceae bacterium
TTTTAATGAAACCCCTTTATGGGGCAAAAGTACCTGAATATTCTGAATGGAAAGATGCTATGACAGAAGATGTTTCATTACTCTTGAACCCTCAATGGATGGATGAAGCTGGGATTAGCATTTCAGCTCCTTCATATCAATGGGTAACTCATTGCCGCGCTTTAGATAAATATAAAGATCAAATGACTAAATTGAATTTAAGCTTTACAATGGAACCTTCCCGAAATTTTGAAAAAAAAGTTCTAAACATTATTAAGCAAGCCGATTTAAAGAAAAAAGGTGAAATTAAAAAGAAGTACGATGTTGAAGTTTCAGAATCAACCTATGTAATCAAACAAGAGACTCCAGCCGAATCGGAGATCCCTTTTTGGGCAAAATGATTTACCCCCTAGATTGATAACCGATAGACGAATTTAAATGCAAAAAATATTAAATAACTCCCCCAGAAAAAAATCCGGGGGAGTTATTTATAGAACAAAATTAAGCATTCAACTTTCTAAGCACATAATGAAGAATCCCTGAGTTTTTATAATACTCAAGTTCATTCGCCGTATCGATTCGCGACTGAAGTTTAACCTTCGTCACTTCCCCATTCTTACGTTTAATCTGAGCTTCAAGCACTGCCTTCGGCTTCATATCTGATAGGCCTAGGATCGTTACTTCTTCAGTTCCATCAAGGTTAAGCGTCTTACGAGTCTCTCCATTAGTGAAGACACACGGAATGACTCCCATACCAATAAGATTTGATCTGTGAATACGCTCAAAGCTCTCAGCGATAACTGCTCTGATACCTTGAAGACGTGTTCCTTTAGCGGCCCAGTCACGACTTGATCCTGTTCCATACTCTTTACCAGCGAAGATCACTAACTTTTTACCATTCGCTTGATATTTTTGAGAAGCTTCAAAGATCGTTGTCTCAGATCCATCAGGAATGTAAGTGGTAAAACCACCTTCTTTGCCAGACTTCACCATTTCATTTTTTAAACGAATATTTGAAAACGTTCCGCGAGTCATCACTTCATCATGTCCACGGCGAGCACCGTACTGGTTAAAATCAGCAGGTTTCACACCACGGCCCACAAGGTAAGCACCGGCCGGAGTTTCAGGCTTGAATGATCCAGCAGGAGAAATATGATCGGTAGTGATTGAATCACCAAAAAGACCAAGAACATTTGCAGAAACTATATCTGTTACTGCTTCTGGATCTTTTTTCATGCCTTTAAAGTAAGGAGGATTATTGATGTAAGTAGAATTTGAATCCCAAGCGAATGTTTCGCCTTCTTTAACGGGAACTTTCTGCCAATCTTCGTCACCTTTGAAAACATCAGAGTAACGAGACTTATACATTGCAGGTGTGATGGACTTTGCCATCACATCTTGAACTTCTTGAGACGAAGGCCAAATGTCTTTTAAGTAAACGTCCTGACCGTTAGAGCCTTTGCCGATTGAATCTTTTGAAAGATCAATCTTCACGTTACCAGCAATGGCATAGGCCACAACTAAAGGTGGAGAGGCGAGATAATTTGCTTTGGTGTCTGGTGAAACGCGTCCTTCAAAGTTTCTGTTTCCAGAAAGAACTGCTGCAACGGCCAGACCACCATCTTTAATAGTTTTAGAAAATTCTGTGTTGATTGGGCCAGAGTTTCCAATACAAGTCGTACAACCGTAACCAACTAGGTTAAAGCCGATTTTATCCAGCTCAGATTGAAGGCCTGCAGCTTCAAGATAATCAGTCACAACTTTAGAACCTGGAGCAAGAGATGTTTTTACCCAAGGCTTCACTTTAAGCCCAAGTGCATTTGCTTTTTTAGCAACTAAACCCGCACCAATCAGAACTGATGGGTTAGAAGTATTGGTACAAGAAGTAATCGCCGCAATCATCACGTCCCCGTGAGTAAGTGAGAAATCAGCATGATCAACTTTTTGTTTTTTATTGATGTCGTCAGGATTAACTTTGAAACCAGTTTCAGAAGTTAAATCTTTCATAAAGCCCGCAGCTAAATCAGTCAGGGCAACTTTATCTTGTGGACGTTTAGGTCCAGCAAGTGAAGGAACAACTGTCCCTAAATCAAGTTCAAGAGAATCAGTATAGATAGGATCTTTAGCATCATTTCTCCAGAAGCCTTGCTCTTTAGCATAAGCTTCAACTAGCTGAACGCGCTCTTCTTCACGACCTGAGAAGCGAAGATAATCAATCGTCTTTTCATCCACTGGGAAAAATCCGCAAGTAGCACCATATTCAGGTGCCATGTTAGCAACTGTTGCACGGTCAGCAAGAGTCATATCTTTTAAGCCCGGGCCGTAGAATTCTACAAATTTATCTACAACACCTTTTTTACGAAGCATTTGAGTTACAGTTAACACGAGATCGGTTGCTGTAACGCCTTCTTTAGTCTTACCTGTAAATTTAAAACCAATGACTTCTGGAATAAGCATAGTAACGGCCTGGCCAAGCATTGCTGCTTCAGCTTCGATACCACCAACACCCCAACCAAGAACTGAAAGTCCATTGATCATAGTTGTGTGAGAATCTGTACCTACACATGTATCACAGTAAGCAATTGTTTTACCGTCTTCTTCTTTTGTCCAAACAGTTTGGGCCAGATACTCAAGATTTACTTGGTGGCAAATCCCTGTCCCTGGAGGAACTACGCGGAAATTTTTGAATGCTTTTTGACCCCATTTAAGGAAGTTGTATCGTTCAGCATTTCTTTCGTATTCTAATTTTTTATTTTTTTCAAAAGCGTCTTTATCGCCGAAGTAATCAACAATCAAAGAGTGATCGATCACAAGATCAACCGGAACTAGCGGGTTAATCTTTTGAGGATTACCACCCACTGCTTTCATCGCATCTCTCATCGCTGCCAAATCCACCACCGCTGGAACACCTGTAAAGTCCTGCATCAGCACGCGGGCCGGATAGTAATTAATTTCGCGAGTTGATTTTTTATTTTTTGTCCACTCTCCCATCGCCTTAATGTCATCACCGTAAACAGTGAAACCATCTTCATTACGAAGTAAGTTTTCCATTAATACTTTAAGTGAATAAGGAAGATTATCCACATCACCAACACCAGCAGCTTGCGCCACTTTGAGTGAGAAATAATCGTAAGATTTGTTACCGACTTTAAGAGTCCGGCGAGTTTTAAAAGAATCTAGTCTTTTGTCTGACACTTTGATCTCCCCTGTGGGTGAAAAATTAATAACTTATTCTAACGCTCTTATGGGATTCAGACAAAGGGAAAGGCCTTGAAATTTGAAAGCATTACCAAAGTAGCCTCGTCAAGAATTATTGATTTAAAACTATTTCAAAATTACCCGAAAAGCCTATTACGAAGGCGGTTTTATGACGAATGCTGAATTTTGTGTGACCAGAGAAAAACACATGGACCATATGGTTAAAGTTGTTCCCTTTATCGTTTGCGCCTATGCCATTCAATGTTATTTCATATCAAAAGTTGATACTGTAGACATTGCCGCAAATGGATTGTTTTTTCTTGGTGGATGCTTAGTGTTTATGATCACAGGCTTCATTATCTACGATTTGACTCATACTGTAAAATTTGAAGATGAGACATTTACCAGTGAAGTTAAATGGCTTAATTACTCTAAAACTTTCACCTATTTCGATATTACCAACGTTGAAATTTCTGAAGTCGGTCAAAGTTTTGCGACACTGACTCTGACTACAAAAGATGGAAAAAAAATGGGATTCTACTTTGTGGATGAAGCAGATAAAATCAAGACATGGCTAGAGCAAAAAAGGACACCACAATTACGATCCGCAGCTTAATCTTTATTCTTTTCTTGACCCCACTAGGCTTAAAGGCCGAGACCTTTAACATGGGAACAATTACCCAAAGTGAAGGTGAGATAACTTTTTTAAATTATGCCCCACCACACGCACTGAATAAAGTACAAAAGGATCAAAAGCTCCTTGCTGATGGCTCATATCTTACTCAAGACTCATCTTTTATGACTGTAAAGTTCTTCGATGATAGTTGGCTAAGAGTCAGCCCGAAGTCAAAATTTTCAGTGGAATATCAACCTCATTCAAGCATTATTCTTATTCATCTTTTTACAGGATCAGTAAAAATACTATTTTCAACCCAATTAAATAAAAACAAGGTGCAAAAATTCATAGTTAAAAGTGCCGACACTCTATTTGAAACGGTTGATGGAAAATTCAGCGTAATCAGAAGTCCTGTGTTTGATACGAACAGCGTCTATGTGGAAAAAGGCACCGTACTGACAACACAGCATGTATTAAATAAAAGAAAAGATATGGAAATCGTTCATACCGGAGAAATGCTTTCAGTTAAAGATAATGAAAGTGATATCGAATCCCCGACAAAAATATCTGAGAAGGAGTTAAAGTTCCTTCACTCTGCTCAGTACCTGAAAAAAGCAAAATCCACACTTTAAAGATTAAGCGCTCTATTCTCACTTGCTATTAAGCAGGCCTCTTTAAAAGCTTCTGCATATGTAGGATGCGCATGTGAAGTACGGCCAATGTCTTCGGCCGAAGCTCTGAATTCCATGGCCACAACTGCTTCAGCAATTAAATCAGCAACACGAGGGCCAATCATATGGACACCAAGGATTTCATCGGTAGTTTTATCGGCCAGAACTTTTATAAATCCATCTTTTTCATTTGAAGCTTTAGCTCTTCCAGAAGCAAGAAATGGGAATTTTCCAACCTTATATTGAACACCTTTTTGCTTAAGTTCTTGCTCAGTAGCACCTACTGCGGAAACTTCTGGCCAAGTGTAAACAACACCAGGGATAAGGTTATAATTAATGTGTGGTTTTTGACCAGCGATGATCTCGGCCACAAATACGCCCTCTTCTTCGGCCTTATGAGCAAGCATAGCTCCGCGAACAACATCACCGATGGCATAAATGTTTGGAACAGCTGTTTGCAAGTGATCAGTTACAGCAATACGTCCTCGCTCATCAACTTTAAGACCTGCATTTTCAAGTCCAAGGTTATCCGTATAAGGTCTACGTCCAACGGCAACTAAAACGTAGTCGCCTTTAAGTTCAATTTCTTCATTTGTAGTCTTATTTTTTGCTTTAACAATGACTTCGTTTTTATTACGAACAACAGATGTCACTCCATGTCCGAGGTGAAAATCAACGCCATCTTTTTTAAGAACTTTATGTAATTCTTTACCAAGATCTAGATCCATTGTTGCGATAACTGAATCAGCATATTCAACAACGGATACTTTTGATCCTAGACGCTTAAAGACTGAACCAAGTTCAAGCCCAATAACTCCGCCACCAATTACGATAAAATGCTCTGGGACAACTTGTAACTTCAATGCTTCAGTTGAAGTGATAATTCGTTCCTTATCAACAACAACACCAGGAAGAGATGAAGGTTTAGAACCTGTAGCAATAATAATATTTTTGCCTTGAATTTCCTGCGGGCCTTTCTCGCCTTTAATGATAATAGTGTTTTTATCTTTAAAAGATCCATGGCCTTCAAAAACTGTTATCTTGTTTTTTTTCATTAAGAAAGCAACACCACCGGCCATATCGCTCACAACTTTTGCAACACGATCACTCATTTTCTTAACGTTAAGCTTAACATCTTTCACCTCAATCCCATGAACATCGTGGGAGTGAATTGTTTCGTAATAGCGTTCAGATGAATCGAGCCAAGTCTTTGATGGAATACAACCAACGTTACCGCAGGTGCCACCTAAGGTTTTATAGCGTTCAATGATCGCTACTTTCATTTTAAGTTGAGAAGCACGAATAGCAGCAATGTATCCGCCTGGGCCTGAACCGATAACAATAAGATCAAACTGTTCCATATAAAATCCTAATTAAAGATCAAGTAACATACGTGAAGGATCCTCAAGCATTTCTTTAACTGCTTTGAGAAAAGACACTGATTCGCGTCCATCAATAATACGGTGATCATAAGAGAGGGCCAAATACATAATTGGTCTAATAACAACTTGGCCATTTACAGCAACCGGACGATCAACAATATTATGCATCCCAAGGATCGCTGATTGAGGAATATTGATAATCGGAGTTGAAAGCATAGAACCAAACGTTCCACCATTGGTAATAGTGAACGTTCCATTTTGCATTTCATCGATAGTCAGTTTTCCGTCACGGGCACGTGTCGCTAATTCGATAATTCTAAGTTCAATTTGCGCAAGACTCATGGACTCAGCGTTTCGAATAACTGGAACCACTAAACCGCGTGGAGTTGAGACGGCAACTCCAACGTCTGCATAATTATGATAAACGAGTTCAGTTCCATCAATCATGCCATTTACGGCCGGAAATTGTTTTAAGGCAGTTGTACAAGCTTTTGTAAAAAAGCTCATGAACCCCAAACCAACACCATGTTTTTCTTTGAAAGCATCTTTATATTTTTTACGAATTTCCATAACGGCACTCATGTCAACTTCATTGAAAGTAGTGAGCATGGCCGTCGTATTTTTAGCAGTCACTAACCGACTCGCAATAGTTTTACGAAGACCTGACATCTTTTCGCGTCTAACTTCACGAGAAAAAGATGCAGCCATTGTTTGGTGAGCAAGAGATTTAAGATCCGAAGCAACTGGAGCTGGCGCTGACGAGGCACCCATGGCATCAGCTTTCGTAATTCTTCCATCTTTTCCAGACCCCTGAACCCCAGAAGCATCTACGCCCTTCTCAGAGAGAATCTTTGCTGCTGCCGGAGAAGGAAAGTTTTTATCAGCAGAAGCTTGAACTGGTGCAGACTCAACAGGTTTACTGATCGCTGCAGGTGCTGCAACTGCTGGACCTGCAGAAGCCGTTTCATCTACTTCGGCCACTTTAGTTCCGATAGCAACAGTCTCGCCTTCTTTTATTAATATTTTTAATTTTCCTGCTTTTGGGGCAGAAATTTCAAGTGTCGCCTTATCCGATTCAATCGAACAAATGACTTCATCAAGTTTTACAATGTCGCCGTCTTTTTTTAACCAGCTGGCAATTGTCACTTCTGAAATAGACTCACCAACAGTAGGAATCTTAACATCAACCATAAAACTATCCTTTCTTATACTTCTTAAACTGATTCAATTTTTTCTGCAAAGGCACCATTCACAATCTTAGCTTGTTCGGCAGCATGCACACTGGCATATCCAGTCGCAGGGGAAGCCGAAGATTTACGCGATAGAAGTTTAAAATCATCAAACTGCACGTAACGGCGAAGGAAGGTAAAGGCACCCATATTTTTAGGCTCTTCTTGAACCCAAACTTTTTCAGCACCCTTATATTTTTCAAGCAGCTTCCAGCTTTGCTCTTCAGGCATCGGATATAATTGTTCAAGGCGAACAATCGCAACATCTTTGCGCTTATCTTTTTGCTGTTTAGCTTTTAGATCATAATAAATTTTCCCGCTACACATAAGTAAACGTTTCACATCTTTAGCATTTACTGATGAGTCATCGATAATTTCTTGAAAACCACCCTCAGTGAAATCTTTCAATTTAGAAACACACTCAGGGTGTCTTAAAAGAGATTTCGGCGTAAAAATAATAAGTGGTTTTCTAAAATCCCATTTAACCTGACGTCGGAGGACATGAAAAATATTTGCTGGTGTTGTAAGGTTAGCAACAACCATGTTCCATTCAGCAGCAAGCTGAAGAAATCTTTCTGGACGAGCGTTTGAGTGCTCAGGGCCTTGGCCTTCGTATCCATGTGGAAGCATCATAACAATACCCGTTTGACGCTGCCATTTTGATTCACCTGAAGCAATAAATTGATCAATAATTGTTTGAGCACCGTTAGCGAAATCACCAAACTGGGCTTCCCAAATATTAAGAGAACTTGGAGAACCAAGTGAATATCCATATTCAAAACCAAGAACAGCATATTCAGAGAGAAGTGAGTTATAAATTCTGTATTGGCCTTGATTGTCAGAAACTTTATTTAAAAACAAATGGCGGGTGTTATTGATCTCATCCACGACACCAGCATGACGATGGGAAAAAGTCCCACGAATACAATCCTGTCCTGACATACGTACAGAAATCCCTTCCTGAAGAAGTGATCCATAGGCCATTAATTCACCCATGGCCCAATCAAAATTATCATCGGTCCAACGTTTTTGTCTTTCTTCAAGAAGCTTATCAATTTTTTGAATCGGCTTAAAATTTGTGGGTAAAGTAGTAAGGGCCTTAAGGTTTTTCTCTAAAACGTCCTTTGAAACGGCAGTCTTTGGAGAATAATCAAAATCCTTTGGATTTGATCTACGAAAAGCTTCCCATTGTTCTTCCGGTTTCTGATAAAGATAAGGAAGTGGCTTCTGCTTAACCATATTGAAGCGATCTTGAAGAATATTTTTAAATTGCTCTTCCATTTGAACCGCTAATTGAGCTTCAATTTGCTTACCTTCAATTAACTTATCTTTATACACTTCCCGAGGATTGGCGTGCTTTGAAATCAAATTATAAAATGACGGCTGAGTAAATCTCGGCTCATCAGATTCATTATGGCCGTGCTTACGGTAACAAACCATATCGATGAAAATATCTTTGTGAAACTTAGCTCTGAATTCAGATGCTAGCTCAACGGCATAAACAACGGCTTCCGCATCATCACCGTTTACATGAAGAATTGGTGTATCAAGAACTCTTGCGACTGATGTGGAATAAATAGAAGATCTGGCATCATCAAAGTCTGTCGTAAAACCAATTTGGTTATTGATGACGAAATGAATTGCGCCGCCAACATTATATCCTTTGAGGCCAGACATCTGGACTGTTTCATAACAAATCCCTTGCCCAGCAACCGCAGCATCACCATGAATAATGATTGGTAAAATCTTATTCGGATTCTCTTTATAAAGAGTATCACCCTGAGCTCGTGAGTAACCCAAGACCACAGCACTGACTGCTTCAAGGTGTGATGGATTAGGCATAAGTTTTAAATATACTTTCTGACCACCTGGCGTCGAGACATGAGAAGAATAACCCATGTGATATTTAACATCACCGTCACCCATCGTAAGATCTGGAGTCGCCTGACCTTCAAATTCATTAAAAATGTATTCGTAAGTTTTGCCCATAATGTTGGCAAGAATATTAAGACGACCCCGATGGGCCATACCAATCACAACTTCTTCAACTCCAAACGATGCTGAGACATTTATAATTGCGTCCAAAGCAGGTATCGTATTTTCTCCACCTTCAAGTGAAAATCTTTTTTGACCAACATATTTCGTATGAAGAAAATTTTCAAAAGCGACGGCTTCATTAAGCTTAGATAAAATGCGTTTTTTCTTTTCAATCGAAAAATTTCTATCTTTGGCGGTACTTTCAAATTTGGTCTGAAACCACTGAAGTACCTCGACATCGTTAATGTGCATAAATTCAGCACCGATGGTCCCACAATAAATCGACCTTAAATGAGCAATAATATCTTTTAACTTCGCATTTGTTTTCCCTACAACTTCACCAATAGCGAATGTTTCTTCGAGGTCTGCATTGGTTAGAGCGAAATCTTCCAGGTCCAGATGAGGAAAACGATTTTTTCTTTCACGGATTGGATTAGTGACTGAAATCAAGTGTCCACGTGCTCTATAGGCCTCAATCAATCGATACACTTTAAATTCTTTACCCAGATTTGAAGGAGCAACAGCAGAAGCATCACCTAAAACTTGTGGCTGACTTAAAGCAAATTCAACACCTTTAAAAAATTGTCTCCATGAAGAATCCACAGATTCAGGATTTCTCCGATAGTCGGTGTAGAGTCCATCGATATAGGTGTTATCGGAAGATGAAACATACGAATAGTCTTGCGGCAGTGGCATAATAAGCTCTGATTTTTTGAGGTTAACTTATGAATAATATTATAGGTCAAAGCTTGAGATAGTGAAAATATTAATCCAAGGAATAATACCAGACTCGTTTGGTCAAAAAATAATTAAGTGCTGCGGATCGTTAAGGAAGTTCTCTTGAAATTACTTTGAAATTTTTCTGAACACAGCTGACATAAAAGGAATTTAATTCTGTCGTAATCGTTGGGCAAGACGTAATTCCTATCCTTAAACGGTCAGAAATATTACGGAAGTTTTTACGGACACAAGTTTGATAACTATAAGAATAGTCTTGTCCATAGTTGAAGCAGCTAGGAAGCTCGAGTCTTGTCTCACGTTTGATCTTCAAAAAATTAGAATCAATGCAACTCGTAAAAATGGGGGTCGTCCCCTTCCCGGCCCAAACACAAGTCTTTAATGGAACGGACGCTTCGGTCGTCATATGAATCAGAAGAAGTGCAAAAAATATTAGAAAACAGCCCCTTAATTTCATTCCATTTCCTGATGATTTTCTTCCTGCCAAACAGAGATTTCTTCCGGGGTATAATAATACCGCTGTTTAATTTTTAATTGCTTAAGAGTAAGCCACTGATAAATCCAAAAACGGTAACCTTTAATACCTTCTGAGAGACCTTTTTGCATGGCCTTGAGATCGGTTTTCCTTTCGTATATTGTGCGGAATTTTCTATTCGTTAAGTATTTTATTGCATGGGCCGCGATCTTTCCAGAAGACCACCCTTCATAGTCTTTTACGTGCTCTAGTTCATGAACAAGAATCCCTTGAAGCGAATTCATATCTGGTGGACAAGCAAGCAAACGAACATTTAACTGAACTTCATATACCCTTTTTTGAGATTTCTTCAAAAGAGTTTTCATATCAGGCTGGGCCTGCAAAAAATACGCATCAGATTCAAATGTTGTAACTTTTATTTTTGTTTTTTCAAGTTCTGGAAAATATTTTTGATGAGTTTCAATTACCAGTAATTTAAAAGTTTCGAGTGACATGGCCGGTGCACAGTTTTGAGCGTACGCAAAAGAGGTACAAAAAGTCAGGATGATGAGTGCTTTAATAAGGTACATAGAACTATATTAATGCCACATCCCCTATCTGTTGGGACCTCTGGAAAAACTTACATTGTCGCTTAAAGATTAGACAAAAATGTCTTCACTCCTTGAATCACTTTCATCGGAATCTCATGTCCTCCATCAAAAACATCCAAATGCCCTTGAAAATTCAGCGCTTTCAATTTTTCTTCCAGTAATTGGGCCCCTTTTAGAGGCAAAATCGGGTCCTTGGTTCCATGAGATTGATAAAATGGAACCCCCTTGGCGCTCTTGGGATACCTCTCCTCGGCCAATAGATTGCCGGATAAAAGCACCAGTCCCGCAATTGGCAGGTCTGGAATCAACGCCAGATGCGACACACACATTGCCCCCTGAGAAAAGCCACCCAGGACAATTTTTTTATGTTTCTTTGAAAGATCCCGAACGTAAAGTTCGAGTTGTTTTAAAGTCAGATCAAACTCAGGAGGAATACTGTTTGCCATATTCCTAAACTCTCCCGTTCGAATAGCGCGGTCCAAAGCTTCCATATCAATCGAAAACCACGCCCGCCCCTCATAATACCCCATCGGTAGTGGTAAAATACCGTTTGGGAAATACCAATTATAACTTCCGTTATCCCACATCTCCCATAGCGGAAAAAGGTCCTGCATATTGGCGCCATAGCCATGCAGAAAAACGATAGCTGTTTCAGCATTCGAATTTTCGATACAAAGACTTTCAATTCCAACAATATTTTTAACGAGGGGTTTCATGAAGTCATCCTTGGTTTATGGATGATCCTATTTTCTTTTTTTTGCAGTGAAGTCGGCAAGTATCTTTTTGATCATTAACACTTCTTGTTTCAGATCCGGGTGCTTAGCATTTATACGAACGAGTAATTGATTAACTTGATGGTCCATAAGTTTCATGTCGCCAAGCAGCTCACTTAAAATATCAGTTTTAAACTCAGCGACTGATACTCTAACATCTGCATCAAACTCTGCTTTTCTCGCTTTCTCTCTTAATTGAACTATTTCTTCGCTCTCAAGATCATAATGGCCTTCAACCACTTGCTGAGGTTGTGGCTTAAGAGCGGTAGCTCCTGCAGAACGAGGAGCTTGAGACCCTGGGGCCGCAGGTCGGCCAAGTTGTTGAGCTGCACGTGCATCATCTAGTTTTTTAACTTGTCCCATTGGTTGTGGTGCTGCCGGTCTAGCGGGCGCAGCTGCAGAAGCAGGCGCTGGAGCACCTGGAGGGCGAGTTGGTCTCGGCTTAACTCCGCTATCTTGCATCTGGAATTCCAGATCAACGTCCTGATGGACGGCGTCGTTTTTCTTCTTTTTTATCTCGTCTTCGTCTTCGAATTCGAGGTCTAGATCATCTAGTGCCATTAGCTTACATTCCTTTCCTTAGTGGTCTTATCGGTTTTCCGTTTAGTAACTTGAGTCATTCTGTAGAGTTTCCCGATTAAGTTACTAATATCTATTAAGCTTTTGCACAAATGGACGATAAGCTGTCAGATTTATAGAAAGATTATATGTGGAGGAGCCCCATGTCGGGACCTGATGAGGATGATAAACCAACCGTAGTGTTGGATCTTAACCTTCTAAAAAAACAGAAGTTGATGCAGGAAGAAGATCTGGCCAACATTGCTACAGAGCTGGAGTTCAATACAGCTCCAGAAACAGAGAGTTCAGAAGATTTTGCTGAACAATTTTTAGAGCAAAGAAGCAAAGCAGCACCTTCAATCGCGGGAAAATCCGCGGCCACCAATTCGAAACTCACGTCAACAAAAGAGCCCAGTTTTCCCGTCATCCTTTTTGATTTTACGAGTGATTTTTTCCAAAAGTCACAAGCTCAGTTTCCCAATGGATTTAGCTATAAAATAGTTAAAACGCTTGCGGATCTTAACCAATGTTTAAAATCAAAAGATTTTCAAATTGTTATATTTAATTATGATGGAAATCCCAAGGCAGTTAATCAACTCTGCGCCCAGATCAAGGCCAAGAAACCAGCGACTAAAACAATGATTATGGCGAAGGCAATATCACCAGAAAAAGCTGTGGCCCACGCTAAAACGGCTTCAGGGGCATCTAGCTATTATCAATATCCATTAGAGGCATCGAAGATAGAAAAAGAATTAAAAAAACTGCAGGCACTGGCAAAATAAGTTTCCAAAAAAAAAGCCATCGCGGTCAAGACGATGGCTTTTATAAGATCTGGGAGGAAATCACGGTTAAATGATTTTCGGACCCATCATTTACGAATTCCTAATTCACGTCAACACACCAAATACCTTTTTTTTGTAACACCCAATCCCATCAAGATGTTAGAAAACATCACTTGACGGGCCCTGTCTGGTTTTGAATCATTAACTGATGAAAAACAACCAGATTGTTAAACTTTTTTTATTTACTCTAATTTCCCTGCCTTCTTTCGCTCAAGAGTGGGGCCGAGATTTCGAAGTACTTACTCCGAGGGAAAATATCTATCAGCTGGATGATGGCACCTTCCAGAAAAAAATAAATGAAGGTAGAAAGATTGCCTTATTCTATCCCGTTGTTGTTAGTGATTTGTTAATCCCCTATCAACCTGTAAAAACCTTTTTTGAAAGTGATCCAAATGATCCCGTTCGAAAAATTCTCTATAATCTGGCACGAGTTGTTTCCCCATTTAAATCAATGGGTGATGTTTTTAAATGGCTTGGTCTTCATGAATTTCCGCGAACAGTACAAAGTGAAACACCAAATGCGCTCCCTGTTCTAACAAATCAAGAAACAGAACTTGCAATGGGAGCGACGATATTTCATACCGACAATGGAGAAGCACTCACTTTTGGCTGTGCGGCCTGCCACTCGGCAGATTTATTTGGAGTAAAAGTTCTAGGTCTAACAAATCGTTTTCCACGCGCTAATGAAATTTTCAGACAAGGTCAGGCCCTTGCTCCTTATATTAATTCATTTCTATTCAAGGATCTGTTGAAATCTACGGAAGGTGAAAGACAAATGCTACTTAAGCTAAAGTCCACCGTAAAATGGATTGGAACTAAAAAACCTACAGTGCTTGGACTCGATACAAGTCTTGCGCAAGTTGCACTCTCTCTTGCAAAAAGAGAACAAGACCCATATGCAACAAAAACTGAAAAATCGGCCAAATCACCACGTCCGAATAAACTATCCGAGATGATTGCCGACTCAAAACCAGCGGTATGGTGGAACGTAAAGCATAAAAACCGTTGGCTCTCAGATGGATCCATTGTTTCTGGAAACCCAGTGCATACAAATTTTCTTTGGAATGAAATTGGAAGAGGAACTGATTTAAAAAGATTAGAAGAATGGATGAAAGATAATCAAAATCAAATAGAAGCTCTAACAGCTGCAGTGTTTGCTTCGAAACCTCCAAGGTATGAAAAGTTTTTTGGAGCAGATTCCATTGATATTGATAAAGCAAAGCGTGGGCAAAAGCATTTTGTGCAATCTTGTCAAAAATGCCATGGAGCTTATGAAAAAGGCTGGGACCAACCACAGGCCTATAAATTATCTGACCTAAAACTCATGCAAAACGTAAAAGTCACTTATCACAAAAAAACTCCGGTTATAGATGTAGGAACAGACCCTGGTCGCTACCTAGGTATGAAAGAGTTTGCAGATGATCTAAATCGTCTTCAAATCTCAAAAGATATCAAGACTGTGGTAGAGCCTCAGAAAGGTTATGTACCACCTCCACTTGAGGGTATCTGGTCTCGCTGGCCATATTTTCACAATAACTCTATTCCAAATTTATGTGCGCTCCTAACCGTAGCTTCTTCGCGACCAATTACATACGTCGCAGGAAAGGCGATTGATAAAAAAACTGATTTTGATCAAGACTGTGTAGGATATCCCATTGGAGAGAAAGCTCCTGAAAAATGGAAACAGGACAAAGATTATTTCTACGACACTCAAAAAGAGGGTCTTTCAAATTCAGGACATGATGTTAAGATTTTCATCAAAGATGGCAAAGAAATTTATACGCAGGCAGAAAAATCAGAGCTGATAGAGTTCTTGAAAACACTTTAGTTACTCGCCGTAGACGACAACGGTGGCAGAGGTTTTACTTTTGCCCCACCTGGAAATTTTCAAAAACTGATCTTCAGGAATGGGTATGTGGACGCGACTTATAACGCCTTCATGCTCAACTTCCTGATCCGGGTCATGAATGAAAACAAAACCATCATCATAGGCCGTAACTGTAACCCAGTGAGGAACATGGTTATGATCAAAGTGATAAGTGGTAATCAAAACAATCGGCACTCCACCTTTTTTCAAAATCTCTTTTAAATCCTCGAGAGTCAGACGCTTCTTATGAATCTTAATATTGGTTTCATCGATTTTTTTAACGAAATCTTTATGAACGAGCTCGATAATTTTCTTTTTTTCCAAACTTCTGACAGAATTTAAAAACATAGGGGAAGTCTGAGAAAGAAAAATCTCTGATCTATACCCTCTCCTCCAGGCCGAAAGCGCCAGCCCATGTGGCCCACAGCCGCCATGGCCAGAAGTCATAAAAATAGTTGTGGCCTCTCGCCAGATCTGTAATTCATTTGAAAGAGACATGTCGCATTTCGGATTAAAAGTTCGCATCGCCATCATGAGGCAAGATGACCCGCAGGTAAAATCAGTACCCTGTTGGTGATAAGGAATATTTAAACGTGGCGTCTTCTTGAGAGTTCGTATTCTCTTCTCAAAGCAAAGCGCGGTTGACCCATCATCATAGTAATCTTCTTTCTGAGTGAATTTGACATAACCTAGTTTTTTATAGAGATTAATTGCCCCTTTATTATCGGCCTTAACTTCTAAACGAAGGTAGGCACAATCCTTGTCCTCAGCAGTTTGCTCTTCAAGCTCAGTCATGAGCTTAGTGGCCAGACCATGGCCTTGAAATTCCTTCAGGGTGCAAATGGAATAAAGTCGGGCAAGACTCGTTCCACGGTTAATAAGGACTAGCCCGTACCCAACTACTTTCGTCTTGTATTCAAGAACAAGCATGATCGATCTTGCATGCTTAATCATCCAGTGAAAACTACGCCTGCTCATCTGATCGTAGCTAAAACAAGCGTTCTCTACCTCGACTAGCTGCCCCAGATCAGTCAATTTTACTTTTCGAATTTTTACTTTCTTAGGGTCAATGACCCCCTTGAAGATGCGTTCCATTCTGATATTGTACTTAAAATACAAACAACTTGGAAGGCACGTGGCCAAAATTATTGTCATCGTCGAGAAACTTAAGGACTGGAACTCTTACTACCCCGTTGAACAACTTATGACCCCGCAAGACTACCTTGTTAATTGGGACGAGAGTCTTTATTCATCTAAAATTTCCGATGGCAGAATTAAAATTATCAATCTGTGCCGTAACTATAAGTACCAGAGTAACGGTTACTACTGCTCACTTCTTGCAGAGGCCCGTGGTCATTCAGTGATTCCTTCAATTAAAGCAATTAATGATCTTAGTAAATCTTTTCTCTATTCACTGCAAACTGAAGATCTAGATCTAGCACTTCAAAAAGCATTTAAGAATCAGAACACTGCTGTCCCATTCACAATCACCATTTACTTTGGGAAAACAGAAAAGGAACCACTCCAAGATGTGGCACGACAGATCTTTGATCTTTTTGCTGCCCCCATTCTTCACGCGGACTTCATATGGGATAAGAAGTGGGAAATTAAAGCAATCAGAACGGGGAGTCTAAATGCTCTTACACCTGCTGATGAGGATAAGTTTGCTGGCTCATTAGATGAATATTCTGCAAAAATCTGGCGAAAACCAAAAACCAAGAAAAAATACCGTTATGATTTGGCCATTTTACACAATCCGTCCGAGGCGATGCCTCCATCGGATAGAAAGGCACTGACAAATTTCATTAAGGCCGGAAGAGACAGTGACGTTTTAGTTGAACTAATCGAGAAAAAAGATTACTCGCGGATTGCTGAATTTGATGCCCTTTTCATCCGAGAAACGACAGCTATAAATCATCACACTTACCGTTTTGCAAAAAAAGCTGAAGCCGAGGGCCTCATTGTCATCGATGATCCCATGTCGATTTTAAGATGCACGAATAAAATCTACATGCATAACTTACTTCAATCCAATAATATCAACACACCTAAGACTCTAGTTATAAGTAACAATGCGGAACAACTCAAAGAAGCAGTGGATGAGATTGGTTTCCCCATGATCATTAAAATACCTGACGGATCATTCTCTAAAGGTATTTATAAAGTTAAAACTTTGGAAGAGATGAAAAAGATAACTGGTGATCTTTTTAAAAAAACCGCACTGCTTCTTGCCCAAGAATATTTTTATACCGATTTTGATTGGCGAATTGGCATACTAAACGACCGTCCCATTTACGCTTGTAAGTACTACATGACTAAAGGTCACTGGCAAATTTATAACCATGATAAAAAAGTAAGCACTGGTATCCAGTCCGGTGATTCAGAAACTTTTCCTATTTCAAAAGTGCCAAAGCACGTTATTTCAACTGCGCTAAAAATGTCTCATCAAATTGGGAACAGTCTCTACGGAGTTGACCTCAAAGAAAAAGATAAGAAAGCTTACGTCATTGAAATAAACGATAATCCTAACATTGACGTGGATGTTGAGGACGCTATTGCTGGTATGGACCTCTACCATAACATCATCCATGAATTCGTGAGAAGGATTGAGGCGAATAAATGAATAAGCCTTCACGAGTTGTTATCGTTGGGGGAACTCACGGCAATGAATGGACTGGAATCCAAATTGTGCGCCACTATCAGGATTATTTTAGAAATAAATTTCCAAAACTTGCACTCGAATTTATTTTTGCCAATCCCGTTGCCTATGAAGAAAACTCACGTTTCAAAGATGAAGACCTAAATCGTGCCTTTCAGTATCTAGATGAGAAAAGAAATTCCTACGAACATACTCGTGCCCATGAAATTAAGGCCATTATCCAAAGTGAAGCCTGCCTCGTATTGGATCTCCACACCACGACGTCTGCTATGGGAAATACTTTGATCGTTACCAGATACAATCCCCTAAACCTCTCTTTATGCGCCAAGTTGTCGAAGAAATTTCCAGATTGTCGTGTCATTGGGGCACCTGATCCAAAATTAAAGTTTCTCGCAAGTCAGTCAGAATTTGGGCTCATATTAGAGGTTGGACCCGTGGCAAATAGCGTTGTAGCTGCTGTTCCCTTGGAATCAACTCTGGCCTTAATAGAGCATATTTTAGAGGCAATGTGCGACTCTCAGACCGTTAGCGGTAACTGCGTTGAACTCTATGAGGAAACTCAGGACGTTTATTATCCTCAAGGCGATAAAGGTGAATTAAATGGCTATATTCATTCTGGATTTCAGGGCAAAAACTTCCACCTTATAAATGGCAAATTTGTCCCTTTTATGACATTTCAAAATGAGTCAATTGAGATGAATATTGATGAAAATTTGTATCCAATTTTTATCAATGAAGCTGCATATTACCCTCAGAAACTGGCCTTTACACTGTGCCGAAAAAAATCGATATCTTACTAATGCGGTACATTGTTTTTATTGCCCAAAAAGTTGCTGACATCAAACAGCTAAAATAATTCAGATAACATCTTGCGCATATTAAAAAGTTCGATTAAATTTAAGATAATCAATCAAGAATTACGAATCATCTTTAATATGCACATTGGATGAATCACAAAAAAGGGGTCTTTATGTCTAAGTATTTATTTCTAGCTGCTGCTTTAATCGTTCTTGCTGTTGCTTGTAACAAAAAAGAAGAAGTTGCTGCACCTGAAGCTACTACAACTGAACAAGCTGCTCCAGAAGCTGCTCCAACAACTGAAGTTGCTCCAGAAGCTGCTCCAGCTCCAGAAGCTGCTCCTGCAACTGATGCTCCAGCTGCTGAGTAATTTTGAATTAAAATCAAAATCTAAAAGAGGCCTGCTTTCGAGCGGGCCTTTTTTTTTGTTTTTTTTTGAAAAAGACATCTTTAAGTTACTGTAAAGATTAACCTTGAGCACGAAACGACTTAATTATTACGGCAGGTCTTCCGATTAGTCATTAAAGGCTTACGAGGACATTGCATGAAAGTATTATTGATCGCCCTTTGTTTGGTTCCTTCTACGATATTTGCACAAGAAACTCATCGTGAGGCAACTACCGAAGAACGTAAAATTATTCTCTCGGAAAATGAAGAAAAGAAACTTAAAGATCTTGGAATCCGGGAAGCGAGGGAATCTGAGATCAACATTATGAGCGAGGCTTTAATTCGTCAGGCGCATGCCAATGGAAAACTAGATGAGACTCAACTCAAGGGATATGTTCAGAAGTTAACTGACCACGGCTTACCTCCAGAAAAAATAAAACAAGAAATTGAAAATTTAAGTCTTAAATATTTTGCAAAACTACAAGTTAGCGATCTGGAAAAAGTTCTTAACAGTGAAAAACAAAAAGAATACGAAGAAAAATTTAATCAATTACAATTGAAAAGCGAAAACGACAAACTATCGCACGAAGAGCTAGATAAACAAATATCTCTTTTGGATACGGAAATTTCCAATTCTCAAACGACTAAAGACAATGAAATTAAAATGCTGGCCTTCAAAGAATCATTTCTTAAGGCCGTTCAGGACAATACTTTTGTGAAACGTCCTATTGTCACAAACAATAAACAATTTACTCCAATTAAGGTGATGGTTCCTAAAGATTTCTCGCTTCAAACATTTACTTCTAAAGACCCTTTATGCCTTTCAAAATCAGAAATACCTTTAAGCGCTCAGCTTAATCAGTTGAACAAACAAATGATCTCCATCACAAGCAGTGGTGAAAGTAACAAAAAACCGCGGATACACCAAATCTACTTTGCTTGGGGTTGGAATCGAGATTACCATTCAAATACAGACGTTAAATTTACGACTCCAGATGGCACATTTACAATTCACGACACTCACAGCACTGATCGCCCAAGTCCTTTCGACCCCAAAATATATTTTAGTCCCTCTACCTTGAGTATTCCACAATACAACATGGAACTTGGTGTGATGTTTAATGAAAAATGGGGAATGGAACTAAAGCAAGATCACATGAAGTTAGTTTTCGATAACTCTCGGCCATATGAAATTACCGGTGACTATAGTCATCAGGTCGTTATTACGAACGAACATCCAACCAGTGAATGGGATCAACAAATCCCAGTTGATTTCAGCGTCGCAAAGGCCAACAAAGATGCAACCTGGCTCGAGTTCGAACATTCTGACGGATACAACTATGTTAGTTTAGGTGCAGTCTATAATCAAAATCTCTATCAAACAAAAAAAGAAAATTTTAAAATCGATGGACGCTTTGGTGCCGGGGCGGGACTCATGGTTCCAAAAACAAAAGTCATGTTCCATCAAGATCGTCAGTGGAATTGGGAAGGCCTAGATAATAAATTTCATATTGCTGGCGGTGGTGTGCACGCCGAAGCCAAACTAAGATTTACTTTTTGGAATTCAATCTTTCTTCAAGCGGCCACACGCGGGACTTATATTAAAGTTAAAGATGCCTTGGTTGATGGATCAGAATCTAGAATGGAACATGTACAACCGATTGCTTCAATCCAATTCATGGGGCAAATTGGTTATGTATATACATTTAAACCAAAAAAGAAAAAAGTTTCGACGAATTAAGATTACAAAAATAAAAAGGGGGAGCTTTCACTCCCCCATTTTATTTAATTTAGGTTATTCACCTTTTAAAAACTAAATCACACATCCACTGTTTTCAGCGTTGTTGTTAGTACATGATCCACCTGGCGCATCTTGGTCACCATTTCCGTAACCATTGTTACCATGTTCACCTTTATCGCCCTTATCACCTTTGGTACCTTGGTCACCCTTATCGCCTTTGTCACCTTTATCACCGTTTACGCCGTTATTTCCGTTCTCGCCTTTATCACCTTTGTCACCGTTATTACCTTGGTCACCCTTGTCGCCTTTGTCACCTTTATCACCGTTTACACCGTTATTTCCGTTCTCGCCTTTATCACCTTTGTCACCGTTATTACCTTGGTCACCCTTATCGCCTTTGTCACCTTTGTCGCCGTTTACGCCGTTATTTCCGTTCTCGCCTTTATCACCTTTGTCACCGTTATTACCTTGGTCACCCTTATCGCCTTTGTCACCTTTATCACCGGTTGCACCAGTAGCTCCAGTATCACCTTTATCTCCCTTGTCACCCTTCAGGCCGGTATCACCCTTATCACCCTTATCACCTTTTTCACCTTGAAGGCCGCGCTCACCTTGAGCACCAGTATCTCCCTTATCACCCTTGTCACCTTTGTCACCTTTGTCACCCTTGTCACCTTTAGGACCGGGAATGCCCTGAAGACCAGTAGCTCCATTAGTGCCATTAGTTCCGTTAAGGCCGTTCTCACCATTAGTTCCATCTTTACCATTATAACCACCACGCTTGGCCTTACGAAGTTCAATGATCATCATCACAGTAACTGTAGCAACAATCGCGATACCAACAATGATCGCAACGCGCTTAATATTAACGTTCATTTCAGAACTGAATGCAGCACCTGTTTGACCTGAAACTCCTAAAAATTTAACAGTCGCTGCTACGATTTGCTCATCAGAAAGATCTTGTTCTTTAAGTGAGTTTAATAAAGTTCGGTATTCTTTTTTCTTAGCAGGAGAAAGCAATCTGTTTTCCATTTCTGCTTGAATTGCCTGAGGAGTAACATTACTTTGTAAAAGATCTCTAAGATTTTCGGCAAGACGAACATCTGCATCTGTTTTATATTCTTTGCTTTCGCCATCCCAATCATCCATTGAATATTGATATTCATCAAAAGTTCTCTGGATTTCAGTAGAATGATTTTCAGAAGCAATGTGAGAGCTGTTTCCTGAGTAAGATCCGGCCAAAGCAGTATTCGAAAAAATCGAAATAACGAGAGAGAGAGCAACTAATTGTCTTAGACTAGTAAAATTCAAGTGAACTCCAATGTTTTAACCTCTAGATAATAGTTAGAGATTTTTTGATAGTTAAAAATATTGGTTAAGTTACAATGGATTTGCGTTTTGACACAGACAGTCTGAAAAAAATACATCTCAATTTTAGAGGAAAGAAAAAACGAACGATGTCAAAAAGTTAGACAGTTGAACAAAAGACTAGTCATTAATTAATACCAGCAAATTGTTAAGAATTAATACCTTACCTAACTTTAAATGACCCAAGATAGGTCTAAAAGTTGGACTCAAGCTTGCAAATCAATAACAAAAGAGAGCTTTAAATGATTAGACACCTATTTCTTCTGGGCCTTGGAATAATATTGATGCAGAATTCGCATGCACAGTATTCAATGGATAAGATTCTTCATTTAAGAAATGATAAAGAAGTTCTTATACGTTCTATTAAGAAGAATGAGCGAATAAAGATAGCTGAAAAATTCTCAAACCAGACTGAGAATTCTAGAATAACAAAAGTTTTCTACCAAACAATTAAACAATTCCTAGAACTTGAAGATAAGCAATGTGAACTTAGACTAATAGATTTAATAAAACAGAATTTTGGGACCGCACAAATCGACTCAAGTGAACAGGGGTTACAAGACGCCTTCAAGATGTTCAGAGTTACAAATGCAATAGATGATATCTTTTATGGAATTTTAACTAGTATTAATAGGGACTATGCGAACTTGGGCGTATTAAAACTAGACCATAAAGGCCTGCGACAACTCTTTAAACACAAAAAGCTAATCGAGAAAAACGATGTAAAAGAACTATTTTCAGGCTTCAGTGAATGGCCTGATGAAAGCTCACGCTGCATTTATAAAGAATATGTCTTTGTTAAGTCTCACGTTAAGAATAAAAAATCGAAACCATCACAAAGCGATAAACACTTAAGAGTACTTACAAGGAAAGCATTCGATGAAAAAGTAATAGATCTTGCAACTTTTAACAAGCTTGAATACCTCCGCACAAAAAGTACAGTTAACGAACGTAATTTCTGGTTAGAAGATTACTTTAAAATTATATTCAACGCTAAAAACAAAATGCGACCAATCAAGGCAACATATGATGTCAAAAACCTTGAAGATGAAAGCGATTATTCTAATGAAAGAATTAAACGCTTTTCCCGTATAACAAGAAGAAAGCTTCTCTACAACAAGTACAACGAAACTCAAATAATCCTATTGTCTCAAGTTCTTCAAAAAGCTTCTCGTCGTATGGGAGTGGATCCAGACACAGAAAGCATGGCCCCGATCATTACTCAAGAATTTCATATACTAAATGAATCAGGAACTCGTGAAACATATGTTGAAAAAACAGAGTTAGACCCCCAAAGCCAATACAATCTTGCTCGTCGCCTATTAAGAAAGGACATGACTGAACTTCAAATGATGGAGACCTTCATTGGCCTAAAAATTACTCATGAAGATGTCGTGATGGCCGCATTCGAAACAGGATATATCACGTTTGAAGATATCGAGTTCGTAGTAAAATATGATGATCTTTGGAACCCACACAAGTCCGACTTTGAAAAGATTGTAGGCTTTGTTGGAACAATAGCTGGTGTAAGTTCAATTTTTCTACCACCACCTTGGAATATCACGGCATCAATCGCCATTGGTATTATTGAAGGTCTTGTCTTAAGTACACGCAAAAATGGAGCTGAGAATGATAATCCTTCAACGTTTATTGAATAGTAGTATTGTACTTTTATTTATTTCTTCTTTCAGCGCGATGGCCGAACAAAAGAGTTGTGCAAAATCTTTTGAGGTTCTAGAGAGAGATAAAAAAGACGGATACGTTTTTATCTCTCGTGAACTAAAAGATCTATACTGTAATGAAAGTTTTGAAGGTGAACATATTAAAATAGTTCTTGCTACAGAAGACGAGGCAATTTCATTTAATCATGAAAATAAAGAACTTATTAAAAAAGCAGCAAACGTTTATCATCATTTAACAATAGCAAGAAATTTCTGGCTAACTGAAATCAAATCAGACTATGTTAAATCACTACCACAACTAGTAATTCGTCTTGACATTACCAATGCTTACTCATCGGCCAGACATTTTAAAAATGCAGAACAAGAAAAGAACTATAACAATGCTTGGTCAATTCCTGCAGGTCAGACTCCAACGTTCGTAAAAGATTCAAAAAAATGGAACAAAGAAATCTGGTTCAGCCCAATGAAAAAAATTGAGGCCAGAAAAATGATTGAGTCCGATGGATCTAACCCAATTCATGAAAGTCTCATGATCGTCAAAGACCCAATAATTGACTACAACAAGAATCGTCTTTTATATACAGGGATAAGCATGATTGCCTACCCAACAATGAACAACAGTTCCTTTTTGGATCTCGCGATTAAAACCCTAGGACCTATAGCCATCGTTTATGGACTACTTGCAGTAACAAAGCATATGGATACATGGTTTATGGATAAGTATTATTTCGTTGATACTGCCATGGTTCCCGAAATTATTTATCACGAGTATGCACATATTGCGATGTCCGACACAATGAAAACTGTACACTCAGTTCCGGTCATAGAAGGTATGGCAGATTATTTTGCATCTCGAATTGCAGATCGTCGTCACATGTATAAGAAGCTGAAAAACATTTCAAGTAACAAGGCCAAAGACGTAAAAAACAAATCATTCTACCACCCATATCTAGAAGGTGCATGGAATGCCACATCTGACTTTACAGTAAGTCTTCTTTGGAAAGGCAAGATCGAATTTGACAAAGCAAATGAAGTTAGAGCAAAGAAAGGGCAGCCTCCAATAGCGAATTACGACGAGATCATTTATCTTACACACTTAGTATTAAACGAGACTTCCGATATTGCGAATGATCTGACAAAGATGTTAATTCAAACGTGTAAAGAAAAGTGTCAGGGCGTAAGGGCCGGAGTAAACACACTGAACAATGTCTTTGAAGCAAAAGGCTTGAATTAAAATTTAGATTAAATTATTTTTCCTAAATAATTCGTTTCCAACATCTCAAATCGCCAACCTGCAGCGAGACGTTTTTAAAAAAAACTGTTTTAATCTTCTCCTCTAGCCTTAAGTTAATCTTAAGGCAACTTCCTACTTTTATTTGCAGGTCGAATGAATTCATCCCAATTCACGTCCAACCTTTTAGATGAAGATCAATATGCCTGTGAAGTATTAGGTATCGATCGACTTGAAGCACTTGCAACATCTTTTGCTAAAGAACTTAAAACGATGTTGCCAACAGGCAAAGGCATAAATCTCTTACCAGAAATGAAGAAATCTTCCGACGAATTACTGCAAGCATATCTGTATCTTACAAAAAGCATCTCAGGCCAAAATTTAACACCCGCCACAGAGTGGTTCCTGGATAATTATCACATAATAGAAGATCAACTACGAAGTATAAGAAGAGATCTACCAAAGAACTTTTATGATGAATTGCCTAAAATAAGCGAAGGTGTTTTTTCCGGTTACCCTCGTGTTTATGCTATTGCTTATACCTTCGTCTTAAAAACAGACTCGAGATTAGACCTTGATTCTATAAAGAGATTCGTAAAAACATTTCAGGAAGTTGCACCGCTTACTATTGGAGAATTATGGGCAATCGCTATTACATTTAGAATCTCTCTCATTAAAAGGCTTGGACCTCTTGTAGAAAGTATCATCTTTGCTACCCACAAAAGAGCTGAAGCTGACATACTTGCGGACAAACTTTTGGAACATGCTTCGAAAAGAGAATGTAAACCCGAACATCTCATTGAAATTTTAATAACGGGACTAAAACAACAAGAAAAATCTAATCGGCCTTTTTATGTCCAACTTATTCAACGTCTTCGTGATCAGGATCCAAGTGTTTCTGGTGCTTTTGATCATCTTGAAAAAATTCTCCAATCTTATCAAACAAATACGAGTGAAATTATACGTCAAGAACATTACAGGCAGGCCACATCCCAGGTGACGATTGGAAACATTATTTCAAGTATGCGACTCTTATCCAAGATAGACTGGCATGATTTTTTTGAGAGTGTAAGCTTGGTAGACCCAATACTGTGCAGCGACCCAATGGGTGCCTACGGGAAGATGGATAAGGCAACTCGCGACTCTTATCGCAAAGTCATAGAACGTATTGCAAAAAATACCGTCTATTCAGAAATACAAGTTGCACAAAAAGCGATTGAATGTGCCACCAATCAATTCTCTAATGCCCCAGAAGATTTAAGAAAAAAACACATTGGCCATCACCTTTTGGATGATGGCGTTCTGAAACTTGAAAAAGAACTAGACTATAACTCTCCACTTGTCGAAAAAATAAGCCGCTTTATTGACGAAGATCCCACCTATATCTATTTTGGGTTTTTATTTTTGCTAATGGTAACTTTTATATCAATTATATTAAAAGTTTTTCAAAGGCCTGAACAAGAGACGTCCGAAGTATTGATGATTATTTCACTTATCGCTTTACCAATCAGTGATCTCTCACTTTGTGTTCTAAATTTCTCGTTAACACTAATGAGAGTTCCGAAGCGCCTACCTCGAATGGAAACTGAAAAAGGAATACAAGAATGTGACTCTTCAATGGTCATTGTTCCATGCCTTTTAACCAGTCACGCCATAATTCATGAATTGGTTAATAATCTTGAAGTTCAATTTCTTGCCAATCAGGACCCCCATATATATTTTGCGATACTCGGGGACTTAGGAGACGCAAATACTGAAACAACTAAAAAGGATAAAGACTATTTGTCTTTAGCAATTAAAGGGATAGAAGATTTAAACAATAGGTATAGCAAAAATATTATTCCTCGTTTTTATCTTTTTCACCGTGCCAGACTCTATAATCCATCAGAAGGAAAATGGATTTGCTGGGAAAGAAAACGTGGAAAAATCATTGAATTTAACCGCCTGCTTCGCGGTGACACAACAACGAGCTATATTAACAGCGAGATTGATTTTGATTTTCTTAAAAAAATTAAATACGTCATTACCTTGGATGCTGACACACAACTTCCATTACAAAATGCCAGGCGCCTGATAGGTACGATTACTCACCCATTGAATTTGCCAGTCTATGACCCAGAAAAAAATCGGATATGCAAGGGTTACGCAATACTGCAACCTCGTATCAGCGTTTCAATGGTTTCCGCAGCAAAGACTCGGTTTGCTCGAATTTTTTCAGGAAATACGGGTATTGATCCCTATACCACTGCCATCTCTGACGTCTATCAGGACCTCTTTAATGAAGGAAGTTTTACAGGAAAAGGTCTTTATGTCGTTGATGCCTTTGAAAAAGTCATTGGAGAAAGAATTCCAGAAAACTGTGTATTAAGTCATGATCTTTTAGAAGGAAGTTATGCCAGAGTTGGCCTTACAACTGACTTGGAGCTTATTGATGACTATCCCTTAAATGTCGAAATATTTGCGAAACGAATGCACAGATGGACGAGAGGCGATTGGCAGATTTCTAAATGGTTGTTGCCTTGGGTACCAAATAGCAAAAATCAATGGGTAAGAAACAATTTACCTCTGATCGCTCGTTGGAAAATTTTTGACAACTTACGCAGAAGTCTCCTGACTCCAATACTTTTGCTTTGGCTACTTTTGAGTTGGACATACTTGAAAGGAAATCCAGAGGCCTGGACTCTTGTCATTATTATTGCCATGAGTTTCCCAGTCTACGCACCTTCAATTAGTGATCTTTTTAGACGACATGAAAGTACTTGGCGTGAACATCTAAAAACCTGTCTTTGGGAAGTTGAAAATCGTTTAAAACAAATAATTATGATGGTCATATTCATGCCTTCCATGGCGGTTGATCAGGTCGATGCAATTGCCAGATCATTGTATCGAATGTTGATATCAAAAAAACATCTCCTGGAATGGGTTACTTTCTCTCAATCTCAAATGCAAAGTCAGAGTGAATTTGGATGGAAAGAAATCCTTACCAATGGTCCCCTCTTTTCTAGTGCTACCACAATTCTACTTTGCTTTGTTAAACCTTCCGCCCTCTACGTTGCCTCTCCATTTCTAATTGCATGGGCCATTTCTCCGATTGTGGCACGAAAAACAAAGCAAAGGATAAAACCTAAAGATAAACCGCTAGATCAAGAGGAAGTAAAACTTTACCGTCGTTATGCTCGAATAACATGGTGCTTTTTCGAAACTTTTGCCAATGAAGAAAATAATTGGCTAGCACCAGATAATTTTCAAGAGGACCCTGTCCCAGTCGTAGCAAATCGTACTTCTCCCACAAATATTGGGCTCCAGTTATTATCAACCCTTTCCGCATTTGACTTAGGTCATATTGGCCTTCGTAAAATGATTGACCACATAGAAAAAGTCATTGATTCACTCAATAAGCTGGAACGAATGAATGGACACTTTTATAATTGGTACAATACCCACGATTTAACTCCATTAAAACCCAGGTACATATCATCCGTTGACAGTGGTAATCTGGCAGGACATTTGGTTGTAATCAAACAAGCATGTCTAAAATTAAGCGAAGGGCCTTATATAAACCCGCATATCTGTCTTGGTCTAAGGGACAGTTTGAATATCTTATTGCACAGTATTGAAGAGCATCAGGAAGAATCACAGAAAATCCAACAAAGTACTTTTAAAAAAATTATGCGCGAGATAAATGAATTGAGTCACTCGTTAGAAAATACCAGCTGTGAAAAAGTTATTGAACAATTGAAAGAAACTGAAAGAATAATTTATGAACTAATTCTCGATGAAGATTCGAAAGTCAAAAAATGGATCAAGATCACAATCGACCAAGCACTATGCTTTCAGGCCGATGAATTAGAATCTCATAAAGATTTACCAGAAAGACTAAATAAAATAGCAACGAAATGTGAGGCCTTATATCTTGAAATGGACTTTCATTTTCTATTTGACGAGGAAAGAAAGATATTCTCGATCGGTTTTAATGCAAGTGAAGGTCGAAGGGATGATTCTTACTATGATCTTCTCGCTTCGGAATCCAGACTTACCAGTTTTTTCGCTATCGCGAAAGGAGACATACCGGATGATCATTGGTTTCGATTAGGTCGCAGCCTTACTAACGTGTCTGGGAGTCGTGCACTAATTTCTTGGAGTGCGACCATGTTCGAATACCTGATGCCCTTACTTGTAATGAGACGGTATGAAGGAACGCTTCTTGATCAAACTTATGATGCTGTTGTTTTCAGGCAAATTGAATATGGTGAACAACGCCAGATTCCCTGGGGAATTTCTGAGTCAGGATACAATGCCCGGGATATAAATTTTAATTATCAGTATGGCCCATTCGGCATACCAGGTCTAGGCCTTAAAAGGGGATTACGTGATGAACTAGTTGTTTCACCCTACTCAACTATGCTAGCGGCAATGGTAGTACCTCGAGAGGCCCTTGCGAACCTGCTTCGCTTAGAAAAAATGGATGTTTTAGGAACTTATGGGTTCTATGAATCTATAGATTACACGCCAGGTAGACTTCCTAAGAATAAAAAATCGGTTATTCTGAAATCCTACATGGCCCATCATCAGGGCATGAGTTTAATTTCAATTAATAATTTGTTAAATAAATCAATAATGCAGCGAAGATTTCATGCAGAGCCAAGAGTTAAAGCGGTACAACTTTTATTACAAGAAAGAATCCCAGTCATTCCACAAATTGCCAAGCCTCGTGCCGAGGAAACACATATTGAAAGCTTCTCCAGATTTAGTGATACTTTTCACACTCGAATCTATACCGATCCGTCACTATCGACACCAAGAACACAGATCATCTCAAATGGTAACTATTCTCTTATGATGTCGACGGCCGGATCTGGCTTTTCAAAATGTGAAGAAAGAATGGTAACGCGTTGGAAAGAAGATCCAACTATGGATAATTGGGGTCAATTTATCTACATTCAAAATGTGGAGACTCAAAAAACTTGGTCAGCAGGATTTCAACCTATAGAGGGTAAACCTAGAAATTATGAAGCTCATTTTTCTGAAAGTAAAATTGAAATTTTCAGACAAGATAATGACGTTTCTACTCATACCGAAGTCATCGTATCTTCTGAGGATAATGTGGAGATGCGGCAGGTTTCCCTGACCAATAATTCTAATCTTACAATCGAGATTGAGGTTACAAGCTATATGGAAGTGACTCTCGCAAAGGCAGCAGATGATGCTGCCCATCCTGCCTTTAGTAACCTTTTTATTCAAACTGAGTTCTGTGCAGAAACTGAATCTCTCCTTGCCAATCGCCGTTTACGTTCAAAAGGCGAAACTGGGATTTGGAGCTTGCATCTATCAACTGTAATAGGTGAAGCTGTTGGTAAACTTCAATATGAAACTGATAGAAACCGTTTTATTGGCCGTGGTAGGAGTGTTAAGAATCCTGTTGTTATGACCAATGAAATTGAGCTCTCTAATACCGTAGGGGCCGTACTTGATCCAATTTTTTCTATAAGAAGGCGTGTAAGAATTAAACCACGCCAAACAGCTCGTATTATTTTTACTACCGGATTAGTTTATACAAGAGAAGAAGCGCTTAGGGTTACAGAGAAATATCATGATCCAAATATTTTCCTACGTCAGATAAATTTGGGCTGGGTAAAAAATCAGATAGAACTTCGCCACTTGAATATTTCAATGGAAAAGGCCCATGTTTATCAGCGTCTCGGTGGTAGGATTCTTTATCTCGCCCCTTATCTAAGAGCGCAGTCTGAGGTTCTTATTTCCAATATTAAAAATCAATCAGCACTTTGGGCATATGGTATAAGCGGCGATATTCCAATTGTTCTCACTCGAATCCAAGATGAAAAAGACATGGAAATGATCAAAGAACTTCTCAGATGTCATGAATATTTAAGATTAAAAGGTTTAAAAATTGATCTCGTAATCTTAAATGAGCACGCAACAAGCTATATGCAACATTTACAAGATGAACTTATGAGACAAATTCTTATAAGTGGTTTGCACTCACTTCTGGATAAACCAGGTGGAATTTTTATAAGAAGGGCAGATATTATTCCTGCCGAGGATCTTGTATTAATCAAAGCTGTTGCACGTGTCAGTCTATATGCTAACAAGGGAACTCTTGTTGATCAATTGAGGCGGAGATCTCATGAGCATGAACCACCTCCCCGTTTCATCCCTACTGTCCAAAAGAAAGATTATCCCCGAATTCCATTTGTTCGGCCTCAACTGGAGTTTTTCAATGGACTGGGAGGCTTTACTGATGATGGACATGAATATGTAATTTCTCTTAAAGCTGAACAATGGACTCCAGCTCCCTGGATAAATGTCGTGGCCAATAAAAAAGATTTTGGGTTTATTATTTCTGAAACAGGTCAGGGTTATATTTGGTCACTTAACAGTCGAGAAAATCGACTATCTTCCTGGTCAAACGATCCAGTGTCTGATCCTTCTTCAGAAGCAATCTACATCCGTGACGAAGAAAGTGGTGCCTTTTGGTCTCCGACTCCTCTTCCTATTAGAGGCCCTGAAAATTATGTGATAAGACACGGTCAGGGCTACAGTGATTTTCTGCATGACTCACACGGCATTTCACATCATATGACCGTTTTTGTACCATTAAATGATTCAGTAAAAATCATTCGATTAAAATTAAAAAATGTAGGCGACAAGACAAGAAAACTATCTATCACAAGTTACATTGACTGGGTTCTGGGTTTTTCAAGAGCACATTCCGCACAAACATTGACCACTTCTTGGGATAAAAATGCTCATGCTATTTTTGCTAAAAATACTTACAACAACGAATTTGCCCAAAGGGTAGCATTTTTAACCAGCAGCGAGGATAATAATTCTTATACTTGTGACAGAAAAGAATTCATTGGCCGCAACGGCAGCATGGCAAATCCCGCAGCACTTTCTAGAACAAATCTGGGCAAAAAGTCTGGAGGTGGATTCGATCCATGTGGCGCAATTCAGTCAAGCTTTGAAATAAAACCAAATACGGATAGAGAAATTATTATTCTTATTGGTCAAGGTAAGAATGAAGAAGAGGCCAGGCACTTATCCGAATTTTATCAAAACTCAGAGAACGCAAACAATGCCCTCCTAGCGGTAAACAACTATTGGGATGAAACACTCGGCACACTTAATATTAAAACTCCTGATGCTTCAATGAATATGCTGGTTAATCGCTGGCTTCTATATCAAACTCTTGCCTGTAGAATTTGGGCTCGCTCTGCCTTTTATCAATCCGGCGGGGCCTTCGGGTACCGAGACCAATTACAAGATGTAATGGCCATGGTCTATTCTCATCCAGAAATCACGAGGGACCAAATTAAATTGGCAGCATCTAGGCAATTTCACGAGGGAGATGTCCAGCATTGGTGGCATCCACCAACCGGACGTGGAGTAAGAACACGATTTTCCGATGATTTATTGTGGCTTCCCTTTGTCGTAAATTATTATATCGAAGTCACAGGTGATTATTCTATTTTAGATGAAGTCGTTCCCTACATTGAAACGCCCATTCTTGATGAAGGAAATGATGAAACCTACACCCAACCGATAGTTTCAAAAGAGTTGGGAACTGTCTTTGAACACTGCTCACGGGCCATAGACAGAAGTCTTAAAGTTGGTGACAACGGTCTTCCTCTCATGGGGTCTGGTGACTGGAACGATGGAATGAGTCGAGTCGGTCATCATGGAAAAGGTGAAAGTGTTTGGCTTGCATGGTTTTTAATTAAAACACTAAGGGGCTTTATTCCTCTCTGTGATTTTAAAAATGATATTACTCAGTCCGAAAAATATATTGTTCATGTAGTTAAACTGAAAAATGCAATAGAGAGCAACGCTTGGGATGGCGAGTGGTATCTACGTGCATTTTTTGATAATGGCGAGAAACTGGGCTCTCATTTAAGTGAAGAATGCAAAATTGATTCTATCGCCCAGTCTTGGTCACTGCTGTCAGGTGAAGGCAATCCTGAGAGGAGTAAAAACGCCCTTGAAGCCGTGAATAAATATCTCATCAATCGTGATGATAAAATAATAAAACTATTTACCCCTCCGTTTGATAAAAGCTCGGTAGATCCAGGCTACATTAAGGGCTATTTACCAGGAGTGAGAGAAAATGGTGGCCAGTATACCCATGCCGCTATCTGGACCATGATGGCCTATGCTGCTCTTAATGATGGTAAGAGTGCAACTGAACTCTTTTCCATGATCAATCCAATTAATCGATCCACAACACTAACTGGGGTACAAAAATATAAAGTGGAACCTTACGTCATCTCGGCCGATATTTATGGTGTCCATCCTCACGTAGGGAGAGGTGGATGGAGTTGGTATACAGGTTCGGCAAGCTGGATGTACCGTGCAGCGATTGAATCAATACTCGGCTTTAGCGTTCGCCATAATATACTTACCATAAGACCTTGCATTCCGAAAGAATGGGATAAATTTGAAATCTCGTATCGTCGAGGAAAAGCATTTTACAAAATTTTGGTTTTGAATAACCAGATAGAAGAATCAATTATAGTTGATGAAAAGAAACTTGAAGGGAAAGAAATACTTATTCAAGATGATGGTGTTGAACATTCGGTTGTGATTAACCTCGTACAAAATGCGAACCCTACTATTCCCTATTAATTAATTCCAAAAACACTTCACCGTAATTTTCAAGTTTGTTCTGACCTACTCCATGGACCATTAGAAATTCTTCATCATTACGAGGCAAAATTGCACACATATCATGCAAGGACTTATCATTAAAAACAATATAAGAAGGTAGATGCTTTTCTTTTGCCAATTTGTTTCTGAGCCTCTTAAGGGATTCGAACAAATCATCCCGATCATGACTGGCCTCTTTCGCCTTAGAAGTTTCCTTCTTACCTTTCTTAGAAATAACGGAAAATTCTTGCTTACGTAATTGAAGTTTGGCCCCGCCGGTTAAAATCTCCAGGGACTTTTGATTAAGTCCCAGACTCCGGTATTCCCAATTCTTTATGAATATGAAATTCAAATTAAGCAACTGTCTTAAAACGCTATTCCAATGTTCTTTCGGCTTGTCTTTTCCAATGCCAAAGACCGAAAGGGTATCATGTTTTCTATCAGATATTTTTGTGCTCTTACTTCCACGAATAACATCGATAATGTGTCCGGCCCCATAAATTTGCTCAGTACGATAGATTGTCGACATCATCTTTTGTGCATCCACGGTTGCATCCCAAAGTACAGGAGGTTCCATGCAGGTATCACAATTACCGCAAGCGACAGTACTATTTTGACCAAAATATCCAAGCACATAATTTCTTCGACAAGTCCCCGTTTCACACAAGGCCAGCATCGAATCCAGCTTGTGTCTGGCAACTTTTTTGTAACTTTCATCTGCATCAGTGGTCTCAAGCATTTGTGACAGCTTCACAACGTCTTGAAGACCATAAACCATCCAAGCATTCGAAGCTTTTCCATCACGTCCAGCTCGTCCTGTTTCTTGATAATAACTTTCAATACTTTTTGGTAGATCTAAATGCGCCACGAACCTTACGTCTGGCCGGTCAATTCCCATGCCGAAGGCAATGGTAGCAACTACAATAATTCGTTCCTCAGTATTAAAAAGACTTTGATTTTTTGTACGCTCTTGTTGAGACAAACCAGCATGATAAGGAACGGCAGGGTGTCCAAGTTTCTGAAGGGCCTTTGCCACTCGCTCGACCTTGTCTCGTGAAAGACAATAAACAATGCCAGTATCTTGAGGGTGATGAGTTTTGATAAATTCATTTAATTGTTTCATCTCATCAGCTCGCTCAAGAATCATATATTTAATGTTCGGGCGGTCAAATGAAGAGACAAGTACCTTTGGAGTTTCAAGGGATAGCTGCTCAGAAATATCAACTCTGGTTTTTGCATCTGCAGTGGCAGTTAAGGCGATGACAGGTACCCCTGGAAACTTTAATTTAAGTTCCCCTAAGCGTGTATAATCTTTTCGAAACTCATGTCCCCATTGAGAGACACAATGGGCTTCATCAATCGCAATCAATGATATTTTTAACTGATCGAAGAAAGATCCTAAGTTTGCGGACAGAATTCCTTCTGGAGAAACATAAACAAGTTTAATTTTACCTTTTAGGATTTTCTCTTTAGTCTTTTGTGATTCACTAAAAGAAAGTGAAGAATTCAAAAACACCGCCTCTACGCCGTACTCCTTAAGATTCATGACCTGATCATGCATTAAGGAAATGAGAGGCGAAATAACTAGCGTAACTCCACTTAAATACAAGGCCGGAATCTGGTAACAAAGGGATTTTCCTCCACCTGTTGGCATAATCGCCAGGGTATCTTTCCCGTCCAGAACAGAACTGATGGCGTTGTACTGCTCAAAACGAAACGATTGGTAACCAAAAGTTTCTTTTAGGATGTGATGAAGTTTTTTGTCTCTCATATACCATATAAATTATAACGATCTTTACAGAAAGCAAACAAAGACTAGACCAATACTTATTCAAATATTATAACTGAAATATGAATAACTATTTAAGACCACTGACGTTTGTAACGATCCTTTATTTTCTTTTTGGCTTCCTAACTTGCCTAAATGATGTACTGATCCCTCATCTTAAAGGTCTCTTTACTCTAAATTACACCCAAGCAATTTTGGTTCAGGTTTGCTTTTTTTCGGCTTATTTCTTTATGTCGATTCCTTCTGGAAGAATCACGCATAAAAAGGGATACCGCTTCGGTATTGTAGCTGGCCTTGCAATTGCGGCCATTGGTACCCTTGGTTTCATACCGGCCGCCGCCATGGGCTCATACGGTATTTTTCTCGTTTCACTATTCGTTTTGGCATCAGGTATTACCCTGCTTCAAGTTGCAGTAAACCCTTACGTCACTTTGCTTGGATCACCAGAAAGAAGCGCCTTTCGCCTAAATCTTGCTCAAGCCTTTAATTCGCTAGGTACAACTCTTGCTCCCTTACTAGGAAGCATTCTTATATTAGAATCTACTGATAAAATTAAAGGAATTCAGCTTCCATATCTAGGCCTTACTGTTGTGCTCATTATTGTTGCCTTTGTATTCTCTCGCATTCCTTTGCCTTCTTTAAGTGATTATTCAAATCAGGAAGTGGCCGGCGGAGATGAAAGTTTTAAAGAATCAATTCACGAATACATGGCCACGCTTAAAAGACATCCACACCTAATATTAGGAATGCTTGCTATTTTCTTTTACGTTGGTGCCGAGGTAAGTATTGGAAGCTTTTTAATTGCTTGGTTAAATGATCCAAATGTTGCTGGATTCACCACTGAGGATGCCGGACGCTACGTTTCCTTCTACTGGGGTGGAGCTATGGTAGGACGATTTCTGGGTAGTTATCTGACGGCAAGATTTCATCCAGTAAAAGTACTCAAAGTATCTCTACTAACTGTTCTTGTGCTTATTATTATCGCCACCACAGCTTACCAACCTGGTATTTCAATGTGGGCAATAATTGCTATCGGTTTATTTAACTCGATACAATTTCCAACGATCTTTTCCCTAAGTGTTTCAGGTCTTGGAAAAGATACTGCCTATGCTTCTGGCCTTATTTGTACCTGCATCGTTGGTGGAGCACTCGTTCCCTTACTTCAAGGGATTACAGCTGACTCAATCGGACTAAGATGGTCATTTTTAATTCCTCTTGTTTGTTACGCATATATTTTTATGGTCGCTGGTCGTCTGGAAAAAAAATAGAACGTTAAAAAGGATAACCCATGTGGATAGTTGTCGACAGTGGTTCAACTAAATCAGACTGGGTTTTAGTCGATAGCTCTGGAAAGCAAACCCCTGTTAGCACCATGGGCTTTAACCCCTACTTTCATTCACCAGAAAAAGTTTTCTCTGAACTCACAAAAACATCTTTCACCGATATTATTCCGATACATAACATTAAGAATGTTTATTACTACGGTGCCGGATGTCCTGATGAAAATTACCGCTCACGAATGAAAGAAGGCTTAAGCAAAGTTTTTACCAACGCTACAGTTGAAGTCAATCATGACCTACTAGGTGCTGCCCGGGCCACCTGCGGAAGACAACCTGGAATTTGCGGCATTATGGGAACAGGATCAAACTCTTGTTCCTACGATGGAGAATTCATAACAGACAATATAACTGCACTCGCCCATGTTTTAGGCGACGAAGGCGGGGGTGTTCAACTAGGACGCCTTTTACTTCAGTCCTACTTCTACCGTGAATTACCCAAGGATCTAGAGAGCGAATTTGAGAAGGCCTATCCTGAAGGAAAAGATGCCATCATTCACCGTGTATATGGTGAAGGGCAAAACGTTCACATTGCAAGTTTTGCAGAGTTTCTCATACACCATAAGACTCATCCGGCCGCCAGAAAACTTATTGATCAGGCATTCCATGATTTTGCTAAACGCCACTTAAAAAAATATGAGAATTGGCAGAACTTGGAGATAAACCTAGTAGGATCAATTGCTGGACTTTTGAAAGATGAACTACATGAAGTATTTGCCCAGGAAGGTCTCAAGCTTGGCAAAGTAATCCGTAAACCTATTGATAAGCTGGTCGAATATCACATGCCAGGCAATCGGTTATAATCATCCTGGTAGCGCTTAATATCATCCTCGCCCAAATAACTACCCAGCTGTACTTCAACTAATATCAGATCTTCAGATCCAAGATTCTGCAATCGATGAATGCTGCCTTTAGGAATATAAATATACCCATCAGGACCCATTTTTATTTCTTTGTCATCCAAAGTAACCAAGGCCTCTCCTTGAACTACAACCCAGTGTTCTGCACGATGCTCATGGCTTTGAAGCGATAATCTGGCGCCAGGGTTTACAAGAATTTTTTTAACCTTGTATCCGGGCTCTTCAAGCGCGTTAAAATAGGTTCCCCATGGTCTTTCAAATAATTTTTCGTTTTTCATTTCTAGAGTTTAGCATGGGCAACTTTTTGCGACAGGCCTGGTAGGTATTTTTTTACTTATCTAATTCAACAACGTAAGACAAAGTTAGTTTGGCAAAATTGACGGAATGGGAAGCAGAGCCATGAGAAATAGCCAAAGTATCAAGTTCCGAATGGATATTTGTATTCTCTTCTTTGATTCTAGATTCAGCTGGAAAAGAAGCTGGATATCCCCGGTAGCTCCAAGAATAATGGTCCGAGCAAGCGTAACCACAAATATCGTAGCGCCAAGGGACCCTAAGATAGGTATCAATTAATGAACCTAAAAATTTATTTTGCTCATGACTGGTATTATCTTTAATAAGAACCATCGCAAGGTCTTTGCTACCCTTGAAATTTGTTCCATCTAGCTGGATCACACCCAAAACATTTACGGCCAGATCATCAAAACGATCACTGATATCCATAGAACCGAGTAGGCCAACTTCTTCTGCGGCATAGGCCATAAACTTAATCGTATTGTGAGGTCTATATTCATTTTGAGAAAGGATTTGTATGACTTCAGTAATTACACTTATTCCAGAAGCATTATCATCGGCACCGGGAGCAGTAGCATTCACTTTATTATCATTTTTATTGATTGAGTCTCCATGACCACCGACGACAATAACATCATTAGTTTCACCCTGAAGTGTCAAAATCACTGAAGGCTGTTTGTAGTTTTTATGCCTAATAAGCTCAACCTTGGCAAAGCTCATGTGTTTAACCAAGGCAGTCCACTTTAGACTTAAATCCTGCATGGCCTGAATACCAGACGCAGAAAGATAAAATCTTGTAGGATAAGAAGAAAACCACTCAATGTTAGCAAGAAGACGAGGCTCACTGACTTGATCCATAAGCTGTGTCACTAGTTCTTGTCGGGCAATTGTATAATTTAGAAAAGCGCCTACATTTTTCTGATTAGAAGGTGAATCAAAAACCTCACCATCAAAAGAAGCTACAAAGCCTCCGCAATAAGAAGATTTGTGATGCTGCTTTTCAGCAAGTGTGCCAAGTTCAGCGTAAGGTACTTGAAACGTAGTAAGGATTTTTGTTGAGAGATCTGGAATTGTAACAGTAACAGGCAAAGCAAAAACAGATTGAGTTAAAACGAAGGCCAAAAATAGAGCCAAATTCTTCATAACCCATTTTTATGATAGCGGAACCCATCAGGACAGGTGCGCTGCGTCTATTTAAGCGTAAAGCAAAAAAAGGCCGGGAAAAACCCGGCCTCTATAGACACAAATAACTTATTTAACTTTGTTTTTGTTCTTCTCTTTCTTTTTGTCCTGCTTCTCTTTAGTTGTAAGCTTAGCTTTGCCTTTAATCTTACCTTTGTCTTGTCCACCTTCTCCACGAGCCATTTGAATCTCCTTTTAAATGTTTTCGGTCACAAAGACATTTTAACATGATTTTACAAGATTATAAAAGCTCGTTATTTGCAGTTAGTATCAAGAAACTCGATTAATGAATTGGCAGCAGACAAATCTTTGTGGAGAAAGCCTGTATCTTTTTCAAGGTTTTTGGGGAATTTGATGGAAAATATAGGCCACTTACCTATTTAGGAAAATGTAATAAGAAAATATTACATCGTCCCAAGCCTTTAGATACACGATCTAGGACAGGTTTGTTAGATAGTCCTATGAAAAAATTAAGCCTTCTATTCATCCTCGCTATAGCTGTTCCCTCTTTTGCAGAGGAAATCCCGGGTTCCACTCTACTTTCATACTTCTCCGGAAGCTGTACAACTAGCGGTCAATGGACTCAATCTGCTATTGCTGATTCGGCTGCGCTGATAAAAACACTAAATGCCATGGCAGCTGACCCTGATTGTGCCACTGCTTCAGGTGCGATTTCCCAGCTTAATAACTTAAGCTCTCAAGTTGCTATCTATGATAAAATAAATTCCACAAAAAATTTAATTGCCACATACAACGCAGAAGAACAGGAACTCCTGATTCAACTAACAATGACGAATGATTCTGCTGTTATAAGTGAACTCAACTCCGCCCTACGTAATCTACAAATTCAACGTGCAAAAATTATTAATTCAGATAAAACTGCCTCGCAGATGTCGGGCGTAGATAAAGTAACAGTTCTGAGTCAAATCGCTCAAAGTGCAAACTCTTCTTTTCAACAAATAACTTCAAATCAAAAATGTCTTAACAAAAACCCGAACCTCCTAACCTCTGCCACATCTATTGTTGCAGGTGTCGGCTCTGCAGTCACAATGATCAATCCAGCTATCGGAATTGCCATGACGGCAGGTTCAACTTTTATCAATGTCGCGATGGAAGGTATAAAGAATTCCAGGCAGGCGAACAGAATCAAAAATATTGCAGATAGCACTGTAACTTTTGAAGCTTACAGTTGTGCACTTGAATCGATGTCCGATCGTTGGTGCCAGATGACTGATGCTGAAGCATTTCTTAAATTCAAAGCAGAACATCGTAGGGATACACAAACAAAACCAGGTCTTGCGCAGGCGATTTCTCTTAATGACCGTGAGATCCCTGTGGTCTTAGACTGGTTAAATAAAATTAGAAACGGTGTGGCCTCAAGAACGACTGCTGATGCTAGCAGAAGACAAGCTGTTTTAACTCGTGAATTAATTGTTCGTTCTCGATCAGATTACGGACAGAGCTTAATAGAACAAAGTCGTAAAGCTTATGACTCTCTGGCAGGTAAACCAGATGATCAACAATGGAAATTTCTTCGTACAGTAGTTGCATCACTTGCCCCAGATGGTGACGGTCCTCGAGGTGACTCAGGTGTCAGAGATCCTTTGAGTGATATTTACGCAACGAAATTTGCCTCTTATTACTTAGTCGGAATAAAAAACGAAAATGACCCCGACATACTTTGTAATGGCACCATTTGTGAATTCGATACATGGAGTAAGCCTGCATCATTGGCGCCCACACTTGATAGTGTTAAAGTTAAATTCATTGAATGGATTGGACGTGCCACAGACCTAGTAAACCGTGAATTGACCGAAGTGCAGCAGCCAGATCCTCTGAACACTCTCTCTAGCGGCAATATAGAAGCAGAGCCCTGGATGATAACGCCTCTTGATGCTTTTCAAACAATTGCAGATTTTTTGGAAAACAATCCACCAAGTGAGCGTCAAGGTGATTTCAAAAAACTTTACGAAGATACTTTAGCGAAATTACGAACCATTCATGACGTCGCTACAGTCGCTATAGCGACAGGCCAAATGGTGTCTCCTGAAAATTGCGAACCACCTGTTTGTGAAAATGGCATTTGTGCTGCACCAGTTTGTATTTTGGATTTAAGCCCAATTGAACATATCTATGATACGGCCCAACTCAAATATGGAATTGTGGTCCTTCAATCACGCCTTGAATTAATCGTTCGCCTCTCATTACTAGAATATATTAAAAACAGCACACAAGAAGATCAGGTGCTAGTTGCTCAGCTTTTAGCATCAGATCGTTTCTATCAAACCATCAGCGAAATGAATGGGACAACAAGTTTTGCGAGATTGAATCGAGATATTATTAAAGGAAAGGCCTACACGATGGAGAACCTTTCAAGTTTCATGGATATCTTTGGGAAAAATATTAATCGTTCACTTCGCACAATCTATCAAGAAGAACTTAAAGCTAAGCCTGATGTCGCTAAAGCGAAACGTGATATGCGAACGTCCATGTGCTTTTTAATTCTTGGTGCAGAAAATGTTGAAAAATGGATAGATATTGAACTGTGTAACGGTCTCAAAATGGAAGCGATGGAACCAGGTGGTCCTCAATCTATCACAATTCAAGCTTCGACTTTTGGAAAAGACTTAGGACAGCGGGCCTGTACTTCTAGAGAGTTCTTCAGACAGAGTGACATTTATCAAAAATGGGGCATTAAGAATTAAAATCATTTTGATAATAAAATTAAAAAGGCCTGAATGGGCCTTTTTTTTTAAGATTTAACTTCAGGCTGAAATACTGCTCCTTTTTGATCATAATTAGTAATGCCAAAAAGTGTCTAAAACTTAGACACTTCCTCTCATAAATCACTTTTTGCCCATAAAAAAGCAGCAAATTATTCCTCCTCGCTTTCGTCGGCTTTTTCTCCCCTTTGGAATCTCCGAAAGGTTTTCATATCCAATGAATACCAGGAGAAGAAAAAGTGAAATTTCTTTTAATCGCAATAATGAGTCTATCGGCTATCATGCATAGTTATGCTTGTGGCAATGGACCTGGTGATGGTTACCTACCAAAAAACAATCTTTATATCCCTGATGGCCACGGCTTAATTCAAGGGATAGAGAAAGCTGAATTCGATACTGTTTT
>JBILYY010000090.1:0-13840 GCA_044377495.1 Bacteriovoracaceae bacterium
CGCTGTGGATGGCGAACTTTTTAAGTTTAACCAGAAATGTGATCATGCGAAAAAATACTCCTTCCCACTTGGTAACTTTATCCTAAACATGACTGTGGAGCCTGCAAAAGGAAAAACTCATCCAGTGACATATTCAGTTTTTGAAAAAAAAGGAATCAAGCTTACTTTGATAACAAAGGGTGATGATGAGCTAACTGAAGGCGCAACGAAAGAAATATATGCTAAAGGTGAAGAGAACCAACCAAACACAATAATCATTTTAAAACTGAATAATATTTAAGGAGATGCCATGAAAGAGATCAAGCTATTCATAAACGGCGAATTCCGTGGTTCAAATAAAGATTTCACTTCAACCAATCCTGCCAACAATGAAGCTGTGGCCAAGGTTTATCTTCCAAGTGAAAAAGATATTGATGAAGCGGTAGACGCTGCAGAAGCGGCTTTTCATTCTAAAGAGTGGCGCTCAATGGATCAAAATAAAAGAGCAGACATTCTGGATGCTATTTCTGAGAAGCTCAAAGAAAGAAGAAATGAACTAACAGAGCTTGAGATTGCGGATTCTGGGTCTTGTGTTCGTAAAGCAAAAGCTGATGTTCATAATGCCGTAAACTATTTTAAGGTCCTCGCAGGGCAACTCAGAAAGTTTCAGTTTGAAGTTAAAGATGAGAGTGCATCTCGTGCAGGTTTCTCACAGAACTATAAAATTTATGAACCAGTTGGTGTTTGTGCCCAAATCATTCCTTGGAATTTTCCTCTGGTGATGGCAGCATGGAAAATCGGGCCAGTCATAGCTTCTGGCTGTACGACCGTTCTTAAGTCGGCACAAGAAACACCTGTAACAGCATCAATTCTTGCAGAAGTTCTGAAAGATGCAGGCCTTCCTAAGGGTGTAGTTAATATTATAACTGGCGGGGCGGCTGAGGGTGAATATCTCTTAAAGAATACAAAAGTTAAAAAGATAGCTTTCACTGGTTCAACTGAAACCGGCAGAAGAATCATGCAAGCGGCCGGAAAGAATCTACAAAATCTTTCCCTCGAACTCGGCGGAAAATCTGCCAATATTATTTTAGATGATGCCGATTTATCGATGGCCGTTGATGGAGCTCTTTATGCTTTCCTCTATCATTCAGGGCAGGCCTGTACTTCTGGTACTCGACTATTCGTAGACAAAAAAATCTATCCTGCTTTCAAAGAAGCGCTTATAAAAAGAGTCGCTGATGTGAAAGTTGGTCTTCCAACAGATCCAGCGACTGGCTACGGTCCAGTTGTTAATCAGAAGCAATTTGAACGCATAATGAATTATATCGAGACGACTAAAAAAGAAGGTGGAAAGCTTCTCTTTGGTGGTGAAAGATTGAAAGGTGGAGAATTTGATAAAGGTTACTACATCAAACCGACACTTTTCGAAGTAACAACTGACAATACAATTTTCAATGAAGAAATTTTCGGACCAGTTCTTGCTATTACTCCTTTCAATACAGATGAAGAGGCAATTAATTTGGCGAATAAATCTATTTATGGTCTTGCGGGTGCCGTTTGGTCTAAGAATGCAGAACGGGCCAAGAATGTAGCAAAGCAACTTGAGACGGGAACAGTTTGGATTAACGAATATCATCTTTTAAATCCTGGTATGCCATTCGGTGGTTATAAGCAATCCGGCATGGGCAGAGAAATGGGTGAAGAGGGAATAAAATCATACTTGGAAGTCAAACACCTATGGATTTCAGATTGCGACGAACGAGCTAAAAAACCTTGGTTTGATGCCATTTTTTAAGGATTAATGTGAGTAATTTTAACGACTGTATTATTTTATTTGGTGGTAGTTCAGAAGAAAGACTAGTTTCTGTTGCCTCTGCCCAGAATTTATCAATAGCACTTCCAGAAGCGACTCTATGGTTTTGGAGTAAAACTGACAAAATCTACGAAGTTTCCCACGAGGAGCTCTCTAAACACAAAAATGCTTTTATGGACGGATTTAATCCAGACTCTAAAGCAAAGTTTTCATCTTTAGAATCTTCTCTCGACTCTATGAAAGACAAGCTTATCATCATTGGACTCCATGGAACCGAAGGAGAAGATGGAAAACTTCAGGCCCTTTTTGAGGCCCATCAGATCAAATATACAGGTAGTGATTCTAAAGCAAGTCATCTTGCTTTCGATAAACGGGCCACAAAAAGACTCGCTCAAACAAATGGTCTTTCAGTTGTGACGGATCTTGCCTTAAATGATTTTCAAGATGCAGAAATTAATGAGCTTCAGGCATTTTTTAATACTCATGAGAAAATTGTTCTTAAACCACTCGCGAATGGTTCAAGCGTTGGACTTTTTATTGTTTCAACCAAAGATGAATTGAGCCAGGCAATTGCTACGATTAAAGGAAAAGGAATTATTCCTTATATGGCAGAGCCTTTTATTACTGGCCGGGAAATTACTGTTGGGGTCTGGCAAAAAAATTATCATAAAACAATTGCTCTACCTTGTTCTGAAGTCCGTGTACTTCAGGGGGGACAGTTTGATTATCAAGGAAAATATTTAGGTAAAGGCATTCAAGAACTTACTCCCGCTCCCTTGACTGAAGATGAGTCCAAGGCTTGCCAAGAACTGGCACTAAAACTTCATTTTATGATTGGCTGCAAAGGTTACTCTCGAACAGATATGATATTGTCAGATAAGGGGCCAGTTATTTTGGAGATCAACACACTTCCAGGACTCACAAAAGCTTCTTTTATTCCTCAACAACTTTTGGCGATTAAAACTGACTTGAGAGCATTTTTTAGCGCTCAAATCTTACTCAAATAAAAAAGACCCACCATACGGTGGGTCTCTTTATCTTTCGATTTTAAAAAGCAGGTATTAGCCAATCAACTTAAGGGCACTCTGACCGTTCATGTTTGCTTGAGCTAGAACCGAAGTACCAGCAGCACCAAGAATGTCATTTTTTGCTTTCGTTGCAGTCGCTTCAGCGTAATCAACATCACGGATTCGTGAATTTGCTGCTGAAAGGTTTTCAACGTTAACTTGTAAGTTATTCGATGTAGAAACTAATCTATTCTGAATACCACCTAGGAAAGCTCTTGATCCAGAAACCTTCTCAATTGCACTATCCAAAGAAGCTAGTGATTCCTGTGAACCTTGTTTAGTTGAAACATCAACCTCACTAATATTGAGACTACTTAGACCAGAGTTCACTTGTTTTGCGTCAAATGAAATTCTATCTTGAAAGTCATCATTGTTGGCACCGACTTGGAAGTCATACTTATCGCCTTCACCGTTAAGAAGTTTCTTACCGTTGAATTCAGTAACTTGTGAAATACGTTCAAGTTCAAGCTTTAAGTTTTGATATTCCATATTCGACATACTACGCTCAACATCACCAACCGTGTCTGAAGACGTTTGGATCGCTAGTTCTCTCATGCGAGTTAGGATTGAAGATGTCTCGTTTAATCCACCTTCAGCCGTTTGTACCATTGAAATACCGTCGTTGGCGTTACGATCAGCTTGTTTCAAAGACCGAATGTTTGCTTTCATTTTTTCTGAGATTGCCAATCCGGCGGCATCATCTGCGGCCTTTGTGATTCGAGTACCAGATGATAACTTTGACAAGTTACTCTCTGACTCTCTCCCGTTCACAGCGAGTGCACGTTGAGCTGCAATTGACGAAATGTTTGTGTTGATACGTAGACCCATGAAATCCTCCTTGGTTAATCTTCCACATCAATTCCGTGATGTTCAGTTCCCAACCGTGAGAGACTTGATAAGCTTCCATGCTCAAGTAAATTTGTTAGTGTCGAACACTCTTGTGTCAGACATGCTTCTTCTCGGAATGTATAAATTGAACTTAAGGAAAAATTGCGAATTAAAAAAATCTTTATACCTGACAAAGGGCGTCCGCCAAAGGGGCTATTTTGTAAACATATTAATGCGTTAACTATACCCAGAGTCATCCCCGACTGTTATGATTGCAGAATGAACTTATCCACTCCAATAATAATTTGCGACGAAAATGAAGAGATTCGCCTTCTTTTGAAAGAAATGCTGACAAGGCATGGGTATTTTCATCTCGTTGAGGCAAGTTCATCAGAAGAAGTGCTACAACTTATCATGAACGAACAGTTTGTTTTGATTCACAAAAACCTGTTAAATGAAAAGATTAAAAGCATCCTTTCTCATAGGGAAAAGTTTTTAGTTATTGCTCAAGCAGATTCAACTGACACTGTTAATTTATCTGCCAACTTTGGTGTGAAGCACTTGATCAGCTTTCCTTACACATCAAAGAGTCTGGTGGAAAAGATTAATGAACTTTTAGCTTAGTGATATTCCGAATAAGGTAGATTGTTTATCCCCATCCAGTACTTTAAATCCACTTCAACGTTTTTATCGAACTCTTCAATTGTATAGTCAGTATTCTTAACTAGAATTTTAGCGTATGTGAGGACATTGCCATAATTCCATTGACCCAGATCAAGATTTACCATTCGGGTCCAGGTTCCTGTATTAATGAAAATTGTTCCATCCGTAAAGATTCTCAGTGTTGGATTGTGTGTATGTCCAACAATTAGAACGCGTGACTCAGGAGACTTTTCAAAATATTGGCGAGTAAGGCTCTCAAAATCCTGAAAGAGTTCCAGCTCACGATACAGATCCTGGAAAATCTGTTTAAAACTCTTTTTCATCATATAAAAATGCCAAAAACGAACCATCACAAAATAATAGATATTTGAAAGCATGAATCGCAAAGTGAAAAATGTGTCAAATAACAGGCCATGAATAATAAAATGCTTAATTGGCCTTACTGCATTGATAAAACTTCTTTCTTGCTTGTACTTATTAATTACGTTTGTGACGTAATAAGAACCCCAAGGTGGAATGAAATATTTTTCTCCATTTAGAGTTTCAACTATTGCATTTTCTTGGTCAAAATCATGCGCTCGTTCATATTGGTGTCCATGCTGGATGGACACACCTTTAGTTGGAGTGTGTGTTGTGACACTGTTGGATAGGCTGACTTTAAAAGAATCCTCTCCGAAAAACGAGAGAAAATGCTCCTTCAATGAATCGAAAACGAATTCTGCGTCGTGATTTCCAATGATATATACGATGCGTTTGTCTGGACCGGAAATAAATTTCTTAAGAGCTTCCATGACTCCTCTGTGGGCCGACATGACTATATTTAGCTTCTCTAGAGCTGCCTTCTCACTCCAAAACTCGTCGTCATAATACTCAACGTAAGGAACAGCAAGGAAATCGAAAAAATCTCCATTAATTACCAGTTCGACAGGAATATCTTTGTAATCACCAATAGAATAGTAGTTTAAAAAGTCGACAAGCTCATTGTCATAATGAAAATCTTCGAGAAGATTTCTTTTTCCTTTAATCATTTTACCTGCACTTAAATGCAGATCAGAAATAACAAGAATAACTTTTTGAACATTATTTTTTTGATGGGATTTCATAGGCCTTCTTGCCAAAAATTAATTCTGCTTCTTGAAACGCAGGACTCACTGGTACAAATACGACATTTGATGTTGTATTATTTTCAATTTCAACTGACTCAGAACGGCCTGACTTAATTGAAACATACTTAAGAATTTTCCCCTTAACTGTAAATTTTCCGACCTGGTCGGATAGGGATTGATTTTCAACCAAGACCGTAAATTTTTTTTTCACCTTTTCAGGCGACAAAACAGACATATTTCGGTCACGAACTTGAATAACAAATGTTTCTACACGTGGTTGTGCCATGACCAGCCCCGAAACAAATAATAAACTCATTAAAATTTTCATAACATAAACCTTAAATCTGTAAGCCTCTTCACTTCATCTCTCAGCTTAGCGGCTTCTTCAAATTGCAAGCCTTGGGCCGCTTCTTTCATCATTTGCTTTAACTCTAATATTTTAGCATCAATTGCCCCAGGAGAGAGAATCTGTTGGGAATTTTCCTTATTCCGCCCTTTTTTATCGGTCTTCTTCACCCCACGTAAAATCTCAATAACTCCCCCGCTTACCTTTTTCACTATCGTTTTGGGAGTGATCCCGTGAATAACGTTATATTTATGCTGCTTCTCCCGTCGCTCGGCCGTCACTTTCATGGCCTCTTCGATACTAGGGGTCTTTTTGAAGCCGTAAAGAATAACCCGGCCTTCAGAATTTCTTGCCGCTCTACCAATAGTCTGGACCAGTGATCTAGTAGATCTTAAGAACCCTTCTTTGTCAGCGTCTAGTATCCCTACTAAAGCAACCTCTGGAAGATCCAAGCCTTCGCGAAGCAAATTTATTCCTACCAATATATCAAATTCACCTAATCGAAGATCCCGAATAATCTCCATTCTTTCTAAAGTTTCAATCTCTGAATGCAAATACCTGACCCTCATCCCAACTCCCTTATAAAAAGAAGTTAGTTCTTCGGCCAATCGTTTGGTCAAAGTCGTTACCAGAACTCTATATCCTTGAGCGATTACCTTCTTGGACTCAATTAGCATGTCATCAACCTGATTCTTGGCATCTTTAAATTCAATTACAGGGTCAAGTAGTCCTGTGGGACGAATAATTTGCTCCACATATTCACCCTGAGTTTTCTCAAGTTCGTATTTCGCAGGTGTAGCGGAAACAAACAAAACTTGATCCATCTTTGCTTCAAATTCGGAAAAGTTTAAAGGTCTATTATCAAGGGCACTCGGTAATCTAAAACCATAATCTACTAAATTTTGTTTTCTGGCCCTATCACCCTTATACATTCCTCCCACTTGAGGAATTGTAATGTGTGACTCATCCACGATTAAGAGAAAATCCTTTTTAAAATAATCGATAAGCGTCGGAGGGGGATCACCCGCATTTGCTCCTGACATGTGCCTTGAATAGTTTTCAATGCCTGGACAAAAGCCCATTTCATCCAACATTTCAAGATCGAGTAAAGTTCTTTGCTGTAACCTTTGAACTTCAACCAACTTATTTTGATTTTCAAGCTCCTTGAGACGATCTCGTAACTCTAGCTTAATATTCTCAACTGCCGACTTCAATTTATCCTTACCCACCACGTAGTGACTCTTGGGGTAGATATCCACGCGATTAAGTGATTCAATAACCTTTCCACGAAGAGGGTCTAGGATAGAGATACCATCAATTACATCATCAAAAAATTCTACTCGAATAACTTGCGATTCTTCATAGGCCGGAAAAACTTCTACCACGTCTCCACGTACTCTGAACGTACCTCTATGAAAATCCACGTCATTTCTTTGATACTGAATCTCAACTAATCGTCTCAAAAATTCATCTCGATCAAATTTGTCCTGATTAAAAAGAATAATCCGTTGATTGTAATATTCCTCAGGAGCACCAATACCGTAAATACAACTGACTGAAGCAACCACAATAACATCATCACGGTCAAAAAGTGACCGAGTAGCAGAATGACGAAGCTTATCTATTTCATCATTAATAGCGGAATCTTTCTCAATATAAGTATCAGATCCAGGAACATAGGCCTCAGGTTGGTAGTAGTCGTAATAAGAAACAAAATACTCTACAGCGTTATGCGGGAAAAATTCTTTGAACTCACCAAAAAGCTGGGCCGCCAAAGTTTTATTAGGAGCAAGGATCAAAGTCTTTTTGCCAAGCTTCTGAATAAGATTTGCCATCGCAAACGTCTTTCCTGAGCCAGTAACGCCCAGAAGTGTCTGAAATGGCGCTTTATTTATGAACGCATCGGTAAGTTTTTGGATAGCTAATGGCTGATCACCCATAGGTGAAAAGGCCGATTCTAATTTGAATTCAATTGTCATATATTTGCTCTTGCAAAATGGTCACAGTTGTTAGAAATTAAGTCAAAAGATTCAGTCTAGGAATGTCTTATGAGTATGATGCTACCCTGCATCAATTTAAGTTATCACGCCTACAAACCATTAGTAAACTCTATTCCCTTCCAATTTCCGTATAACAAGTCATCAACACCTCAGGAGAAGAATGATCAAGCATTTCCTGTCACTCTCTAGTTTCTCTCAGTCTGATCTATTATCCCTCATTCATAGGGCGCAATTCTTTTTTCAAAATCAACACCGGCCAGAAAACATTCATCATCTTTTGAAAAATCGTATTTTTGCCAATGTTTTTTACGAACCAAGCACGCGAACTCGTTGCTCATTTGAAATTGCCGCTAAACGATTAGGCGCTGACATTGTTAATTTTGTTCCGGACAATTCAAGTGTAAAAAAAGGCGAAACTGTCTATGACACCTTAAAGTCTCTCGAGAGTTTAGGCGTTGATGGACTTGTGTTTCGCCATGCTGACGATTACATCATTGAAAAATTACAACCTCTCCTTAAACTTCCACTAATAAATGCAGGTGCAGGTAAATTTGAACACCCTTCACAGGGTCTGCTTGATCTACTGACGCTCTTTCAGGAATTTGGAAAACTTGAAGGTTTAAAAATTGCAGTCTGTGGGGACATCAAACATTCCCGCGTTGCAGGTTCTTTAATGGTTGCCGCCAAGATTTTTGGAATGAGTATTTATCTCTGTGGGCCTGAATCGCTTGTTCCGGCCGTGACGGATACACATATTCAAAAAGCAGACTTCGATGAAATTCTACCAGAGGTAGATGCCGTGATGATGCTGAGGATCCAACTCGAACGCCATGAAAATCTCGACCTTGATCCAAAGTCCTATCATCATCAATTTGGAATGAATCACAGAAGACAGCTAAGCATGAAAAAACATGCCATAATACTCCACCCAGGGCCTTTTAACCGCGGTGTAGAGATTTCAGATGACATGGTTGAACATTCACAATCGCGAATTTTTAAACAAATGAGCAATGGTGTTGCGGCCAGAATGGCGATTCTAGAATGGACTATGAGCGGGAGAATTCAATGAAACAAATAAAACTCGTACTTGAAACAGGTGAAGAGTACCTCGGGGAATCAGTTGGTTTTGATATAGATCATAACTTTTCTCTCGGAGAAATGGTTTTCAACACCAGCATGACAGGATACCAAGAAATTCTATCTGATCCATCTTACTGCGATCAGATTGTGGTAATGACTTATCCATTGATAGGCAACTACGGCGTTAATAAAGATGACTTCGAATCTCTTTCACCTGCTTTAAAGGGCATGATTGTAAGGGAGTGTGCTGAAGAAGGATCAAACTGGAGAAACGAATATTCACTGCGAGAACTTCTAAAAAGATTTAAGGTTCCGGCGATTGCAGGTATTGATACGAGGGAACTTACTAAAAAGATCCGGGACCGCGGCGTCATGAAGGCGGTTCTTGTTCCTGTGAATTATCCAGTTCACAATATTCAATTACTTTTATCACGCCCAATGGGCACTGATCAAATTGCCAGAGTTTCAACGAAAAATCCGATTCATTTCCCAGGAGAAGGAAAAAGAATTGTACTCGTGGATTTCGGTTACAAGAAAAATATTCTCCGCTCGCTTTTGAAAAGAAATTGCGATGTGGTGGTAGTGCCGTGGAACGCTTCAACGGAAATGATTCAAAGTTATAGGCCTCAAGGCATTCTACTTTCAAATGGTCCAGGTAACCCAAAAGACATTCCAGAAGTTTTACCAGTAATTAGAGACCTGCAAAAAATTTATCCTATGTTTTCCATCTGTATGGGTCATCAACTCTTTGCCCTCGCTAATGGAGCTGATACGGAAAAAATGAAATTCGGGAACCGTGGTGGGAATCATCCAGTAAAAGACTTAAAGCTCGAAAAAGTTTTCATGACGTCACAAAATCATGGCTACGCAGTAACTGAAAGATCTGTTGCGACTTCCGAACTTGAAGTCACGCAAATAAATATTAATGATTTATCAATTGAGGGTCTAAAGCATAAAACCTTGCCCGCATTTTCCGTTCAATACCACCCTGAGGCTTGTCCTGGTCCAGAAGATACGAATTGGCTCTTTGATGACTTCTTACAAATGATAAGGAACTAAATATGCCACTAAACCCTAAGATAAAAAAAGTATTGGTAATTGGTTCAGGCCCGATCGTAATCGGTCAAGCTGCCGAGTTCGACTACTCCGGGACTCAAGCGGTTAAATCACTTATTGAGGAAGGGATTGAAGTCGTTTTGGTAAATTCAAATCCAGCAACGATCATGACTGACAAAGAAACGGCCCATAAAGTTTATATTGAGCCCCTCACGGTAGAGTTTCTGCTAAAAATTATTCATAAAGAAAAACCTGATGGTTTACTTCCGACTCTCGGTGGGCAAACGGCTTTAAATCTTGCTGTTAAACTTGAGGAGGGAGGACACTTGAAACGTTTAGGCGTTCAACTTCTCGGTTGTAAAGTTGATACCATTCAAAAAGCAGAGGATAGAAAACTTTTCAAAGATCTTATGAAAGAGCTGGGAGAACCTGTACCAGACAGTAGAATTGTTACTTCGGTCGAAGAGTCTTTAGAGTTTGCACATAAAATTGGTTATCCCCTCATAGTTCGTCCAGCATTCACATTGGGTGGAACCGGTGGAGGTATTGCTCAAAATGAGCAAGAACTCATTACTATTTCGAATTCAGGAATAGCTTCTTCACCAATCGGACAGATTTTAGTTGAGCGTTCAATCGCGGGTTTTAAAGAACTTGAGTATGAAGTTATCAGAGACAGCCGCGACAACTGTATAATTGTATGTAATATGGAGAACATTGACCCGGTTGGTGTACACACGGGAGATTCAATTGTAGTTGCTCCCAGTCAGACTCTAAGTGATAAAGAGTATCAGATGCTACGAAGCTCGGCCCTTAGGATTATCCGCGCTTTAAAAATTGAAGGTGGTTGTAACGTTCAATATGCAATTGATCCTCACTCTTTTCAGTATTATGTAATTGAAGTAAATCCAAGAGTTTCCAGGTCATCAGCACTGGCATCAAAAGCGACAGGCTATCCTATTGCAAAAATCGCAGCCAAAATCGCCATTGGTCTGACATTAGATGAAATTATAAATCCTGTGACGAAAAAAACTTTCGCATGTTTTGAACCAGCACTCGATTACGTTATCTTTAAAATACCTCGATTCCCTTTTGATAAGTTCGTAACTGCCAACCGTCGTCTTGGAACTCAAATGAAAGCGACCGGCGAGGTTATGGCAATAGGACGAAATCTTGAGGAGTCACTCTTAAAAGCAGTTCGTTCTCTTGAAGTTGGGCTCTACCACTTAGAACTACCCTCTTTGAGAGGTAAATCAATTGCTGATATTACCAAGAAGATCCTCGAACAAGATGATGAACGTCTTTTTGCTGTAGCTGAAGGGATGAGAGCTGGAATGACGGCCGAAACAATTAATGAGCTGACGAAAATTGATTTTTTCTTTTTAAGAAAAATTGAAAACATCATTGCAACTGAAAGAATACTTTCTGAAAAAGGAAAGACTGTTGAAACGATTAGAAAGGCAAAACGCTTAGGTTTTTCAGATAAATATCTTTCGAACTTATTTAAAGAACCCGAATATGAATTTTACCAATGGAGAAAGAAAAATGGCATCATGCCAGTTTTCAAGATGGTTGATACTTGTGCTGGTGAATTTGAATCCTCTACTCCATATTATTATTCAACATTTGAATCTCAGGACGAAGTATTAGAAACGACCAAGCAGAAAGTCATTGTTCTAGGCTCAGGCCCTATTCGAATTGGTCAAGGTATCGAGTTTGATTATGCAACAGTTCATGCCATAGACGCTATACGCTCCATGGGATATGAGGCAATCGTTATCAATAACAACCCCGAAACTGTTTCAACTGATTTTAATATTTCTGACAGACTGTACTTTGAACCTTTAACCGTTGAAGATGTTTTCAATGTCGTCGAGAGAGAAAAACCTATTGGCGTCATTGTTCAGTTTGGTGGACAGACAGCGATTAATCTTGCTGAGCCTTTGGCCAAACGCGGAGTAAATATCCTCGGAACTTCAGTTGATGATATTGACCGTGCTGAAAACAGAAAACGTTTTGAAGAATTACTGAGAGGCTTAGATATTGCTCAGCCACTTGGCTGCACAGTAACTTCTGTAGATGAAGCAGTTGAAAAATCCGCTCATTTAGGTTTTCCTGTCATTGTTAGACCTTCTTATGTTCTTGGTGGCCGTGCCATGGAGATTGTTTACAACGAAAGCGAACTTTTAGATTACATGAAACGTGCGGTTCAGATAAATCCTGAGCATCCTGTGCTTATAGATCGATACATGATCGGCCGAGAAATGGAAGTTGATGCAATTTGTGACGGCGAAACTGTTTTTATTCCCGGTATTATGGAACACATCGAAAAGGCTGGAGTCCATTCTGGAGATTCGATTGCAGTTTATCCACCACAAACGGTTTCTCAAGATATTCTGGACAAGTTATCGGTGACAACTCTTTCGATAACTAAAGCCCTGAACATTAAAGGTTTGATCAATCTTCAATTTGTGATCGCTGACAACCAAGTATTTGTAATTGAAGTTAATCCTAGATCTTCAAGAACAGTTCCTTTCCTTGCGAAAGTCACAGGAATTCAGATGGCAAAAATTGCAACGAAAGCGTTGTTGGGTGAGAGTCTTATCAAACAAGGCTATTTCCACGGAACTCTCCCACCCAAAGATGATATTGCAGTTAAAGTTCCGGTATTCTCATTCGCTAAACTCTCTGATGTGGAAATTGCCCTTGGACCAGAAATGAAATCAACCGGCGAAGTAATGGGTAAAGATAAAGTATTTGAGAAAGCTCTACATAAGGCATTTGTAGCCGCGGGTATGATTATTCCTGATTCTGGAACAATCCTTGCCACTATTAATGACTCAGAAAAAGAAGAGGCTTTAAAACTATTTAAGCGTTTTTATAGTATTGGATTCGATTTTGTAGCAACTGCAGGAACTGCCAAGCTTCTAAGGGATGCAGGTATTCAGGTTAAAACAGTGGATAAAATCGACCAGTCAGAGAATGACATTCTAAAAGAAATTAAATCAGGCCGAATTTCATTAGTGATTAACACCATCTCAAAAAGTAAAAACGTTGAATCAGATGGATTTAAAATGAGAAGGTGCGCAGTTGAACGAGGCCTCTTATGTTTAACATCTTTAGATACAACAGAGGCGCTGCTTAAAACCATTGAGAGAAATACATACACAATGGAGCCTATTTCATGATTCCATCGGACAAAATCATTGTCGCTTTAGATACTCAAGATGGTGAAACGTTTCACCATCTACTGAAAGAGTTGAGTGGTGAGAAGATATGGGTAAAGATTGGAATGGAAGTTTTTTACTCCATGGGGCCCGATGTTGTTTTAAAAGCAAAAGACCTTGGATTTAAAGTCTTCTTAGACCTGAAGCTACATGATATTCCAAACACGGTTGCTCAGGGACTAAAGTCTCTTTCACGACTTCCCATTGATATGGTGAATGTTCATGCAGCTGGTGGAAAAGAAATGATGCAAAAAAGTTTTGAGGCAATTGGAAACTTGAAAAATCGGCCACTTTTGATTGCAGTCACTCAACTAACAAGTACAACAGAAGCTCAGATGAACAACGACCAAGGTATTAAGGGATCAATCGAAGCATCAGTGCTTAATTATGCCAAACTGGCCAAAGAGAGTCATTTTGACGGAGTAGTTTCTTCACCGCTAGAAGTAACGTCCATAAAAAATCTTCTGGGTAAAAACTTTTTAACTGTCACGCCTGGCATTCGTCCATTAGGAAATGATCTAAATGATCAAAAACGAGTGACAACACCCAAACAAGCTCTGGCCCTAGGCACAGATTTTATGGTGATCGGTCGTCCCATCACTCAAAGTCCAAATCCTAAACAGGCCCTTATAGATATTCTTCAAGGAAAATAACATGAATGATGCTCAAATCGTTGCA
>JBILYY010000091.1:0-13806 GCA_044377495.1 Bacteriovoracaceae bacterium
AGTTACACCAAGTCTTTCCGAGGCCCGGGTAATATTGCCAGTTTTGGCAACTTCCAGAAAGTATTTAAGGTCTGTGAGGTTATCTATCATAAATATTCCCTATGCTAAGTATAAATATCATTAATTGTTCCTATCGTACCGCAAGATTTATAAATGGTCACAGGGAAAATAACAAGGAGAAATAAATGGAATCACGTAGAAATTTTTTAAAACTTGCTGGTCTTAGTGGACTAACCACTCTTGTAACTTTAAAAGGTGCCGATGCTGTTGCTGATTGTGACTTTCGTCAAACGCCAAAGCAACCCTTGGGCCCTTTTTATCCTAAGCAGTTTCCGATTGATACTGATGTCGACCTCACAAAGTTAGGGAATCGCTCTGAGCGTGCTAAAGGTGAACTCGTTATTGTTTCAGGCATCGTGACAGATGACTTTTGCAAACCAATAAAAGGTGCGATCGTTGAAATATGGCAAGCATGCCATACTGGTAGATACAATCATCCTTCTGATACTTCTGAAAATCCACTTGATCCAGATTTTCAATACTACGGTACAATGCGAACCAACGATAAGGGAGAGTATTTTTTTAAAACAATTAAACCTGGCGCCTATTTGGCAAATGAGACGTGGAGAAGACCTCCACATATACACTATAAAGTAAGTCTCAGAGGCTACCAAGAACTTGTGACTCAGCTTTATTTCTCGGGTGATGTATTGAACCAGCATGATCTAATTCTTCAAGACCTCCAGAGCGATGATCAGAAAAAAGTAGTAGTTGATTTTAAAAGAGTGACTGATTCTGGCGAAGAAGTTCTAAGAGGCACTTTTGATTTAACTCTGAAAAGGATTTAATATGTTTGGACTTGGTATGGGTGAAATGGTTTTAGTGGGAATAATTGCACTTTTCTTTGTTGGACCTAAAAAAATTCCTGAATTAGCTAAAGGGCTAGGGGAAGGAATAGGATCATTTAAAAAGGCTTTAAAGGATGAAAGCAATAAGTAGGGAGGGAATTCCCTCTTTACTTATTTTAACTTACAAGTTTTGGTAATACGTAGTTCTTCTAGGTCTCTAAATACGACTTCAGTTATGGTCAGTTGCTTACTCGTCTTTTCTTGCATAACCCATGTCCCAATTAGACCCTCAGAACTCAACCCTGTTGTTCGCGTAAAAGATAATGTCGAGAGTCCGTCTCTTAAAAAAAGTATTCCATTCTCAATTGAATAATTAAATTGTTTGTTAGCTGAAATCTCGAGATCACAAGTCAATTCATTGTCATGGTCAGAGTCCTTTGCAGAATCCTTAAGAATGATTTGAGTTTGACCAACTACGATAGGGGTTGTTATCTCTGCGATATAAGTTTTTCTGTAATCTTCAGATTTTAATGCATTCTGAGTGCCACAAATGACTAATTGATTATTTGCCGATTTACACTTTCCTATTCGAGTTCTTAAAGCATCGTTACAAGATGAAAGTACTAAAAGTGCAAATATAAGTGTGATTGTTTTCATGACTAGATCTTAAATCTTTTCTGGATGGATCATATTACTTTTGAAGTTTTTTCTCAGGAAAGGAAAAGGTGTCAAAAAAACAGACATTTTCCTAAAACGCATAGAAACAATGAATTTAAGGGGTTATATGCCGAGTTCTCTCGCCACGAGTCCAATCTTCTTCCAATTAGATAGCTTTTGGATGAAAGACTTCTTGGTTTCTCACACAGATTTTGACAAAATTTAAGAACACACACCAAACGTTAACGAGAGAGAAAAACATGGGATTGATTTTCGCTTCTGAAGGAATCTTGGATAGGTCACGCGGCCTGACTTTTGATGATGTTCTTCTCATGCCCCGGCATTCTGAAATGAATTCTCGTAAGGCCCCGCAGTTGGGATCACAAGTTACAAAAAACTTTAATTTAAAAACTCCGATTATTTCTTCCAACATGGATACGGTTACTGAAAGTGAAATGGCGCTTAAAATGGCCGAACTTGGTGGTCTTGGAATTCTCCACCGCTTCATGAGTCCTGAGGAGCAAGTGAATCAAGTGAAACTCATTCGGGACAGGATTCGTGCCCTTGGTCTTCCGGTTGCCGCAAGTATTGGCGTTAAAGAAGATGGAATGAGACGGGCCGACATGCTGGCCGATGCCGGTGTAGATATTTTCACGATTGATATTGCTCATGGTGATTCAGTCATGATGTTTGAGACTTTGGATTACGTAAAAAAGAAATTCCCCAAAATTGACGTGATCGCAGGAAACACCGCTATGCCTGAAGGTGTTCGTGGATTAATTGAGCATGGAGCTGATGCCGTTAAAGTTGGAATCGGTCCGGGCTCAATGTGTACCACTCGAATTATTACTGGCTGTGGGGTTCCACAGTTAACTGCTATTGCGATGTGCGTATTTGAAGCTAAGAAATATAATATTCCTATCATTGCTGACGGAGGGATCAAGACTTCTGGTGATATTGTTAAGGCATTTGCGGCCGGTGCTCAGACGGTGATGCTCGGATCAATGCTTTCAGGTTGTCTTGAAACTCCAGGTGAGATTGAAGGCGGAAGAAAACGTTATAGAGGGATGGCGTCAAAAGATGCACAGGTTTCTTGGCGCGGCGAACTTCCTCAGGGCATGGCCGCTGAGGGTGAGGCCCGGTGGGTAAACTGTAAAGGCTCAGTTGAAAACATCGTCCATGAATTGTGCGGAGGCATACGCTCAGGTATGACTTACCTTAACGCTAACACATTATCGGAAATATTTAAGAATGCCCGCTTCATGGAGATGAGTGCTTCTGGTATGATAGAGTCCAAACCACACGGACTTAACCAATAGGCAAACATGTTTTCTGATGAAGTATTAAATGTTGTTCTCTCGAATCCCAAACTTGCAGAAAGATTAGCATCCAGACCGGATGATCTTACTAAAGTAAAAAAAATCTTTAAAGAAATTCACGGGGAATTCTCACCGACGGTGGTGAATTCGGCCGTGAAAATTATTGATGCGACTTTTCTTAAACTCTATGACGGTGTGAATCTGGAAGTTTTTCCAGGGACAAACTTTCATGATTTAAAGGAAAAATATCACATCATACTAGTTCCGAACCATCAGTCACATGCTGATTACGTTGCACTTACTTATTCAATGTATAAAAACTTTGAAGTGGCGATTCGGGTCGCCGCCGGGATTAATCTTAACGTTTTTCCTATGGGACAATTCTTTGGTAAGGCGGGAGCGTTTTTTATTCGCCGCTCTTTCACATCTGATCAGTTGTATAAAATGACTTTCGAAGCGTATATCTACTACCTTCTAAAAACTAACCAAGTCGTTGAGTTTTTCTTTGAAGGTGGAAGAACCAGAACTGGAAAGCTTTTAAAGCCTAAGTACGGACTGTTTCAAATGCTGCTTGAAAGCCACGCTCAATTAAAAGATTCCAAGCCTCTTATGTTTATTCCAGTTTCATTAGCACACGAGCATATTCCGGAAGAGAAGGCCCACGCTCGCGAGTTGGGTGGTGGAAAGAAAAAACCTGAAAACGGTGCTCAGTTATTTAAAATCTTCAAACTATTTAACAAACGACTCGGTACTATTCACCTTCATTTTGGTGAAGGAATAATCGTTGAAAGCTTTAAGGGTGAGATTAAAGAAGCCACTCAAAAGCTGGCCTTCCAGTGTTTCACAGCTGTTGGTCGTGGCATGCCAATCACTCCATCTTCTCTTCTAGCGCTTATCATGTTGGACGAGCCATCGGGTGCTTTAACTTGGAAACAAATTGAAGAGCGAGCTATGGATGTTGTTGAATATTGCAAGGCTTTAAATATCCCTTTGACTCCGACTCTTAAGTCATCTCTATTTGGGGATTCTTTAAGATCTGCCTTGGATATGTTTATCGGCAATAAGAAAATTGAAGTTTTAAAGCGTGAAAAACTCAATCAAGTTTTTTATGTCATAAAATCAGAAAGACGGGTTGAGGTTCTTTATCATAAGAACATGATCCTTCATCACTTTTTAGTGTCCGGTATTATCAATTCAACTTGGTTCAATGTATTTAATGGTTCGATCAAAGATGGCATGTCTCTGACTCGCTATCTGCAGACTAAACGTAAAGAACTTAAATATGAGTTTTATCTTCCAACAGTTAAAGAAATGATCCGAGAAGCCTTAAATATTATTTCTTATGCCTTAGGTCGGAAAGTGGAATCAATTGATGAGTGCATGAAGCTCTCGAGCCAGGAATTATACCAAATTGCAACTAAGGTAAGACGTTTTTCAACAGCTCTCTCGTATTTATACGAAGCTTACTATATTTCGAGTTTGGCGGTGAAGTACCTCGCCAGTGAAAGCTTTACCCAAGAGCGCTTTATTCAAGTTGCTAAAGAGCTATTTGATCTTGAGCTTGAGCATGGGCGAGTGGTTAAATACCCAGAGTCTTTTGCTGTACCAATAATTAAAGAAACAATGGATTACCATCTGAATCAGAAGGTAATAGAAAGAAACGATGATCGTACGTATAAAGTTATTGATATCCCTAAACTAGATGCTTCAATTGACAAATTTATTCGCGAATTGAATGATCAGGTTTCCATTAATCTTAAATTTAATAAGGCCTAGCCTCATGAAGTCGCTGCTCCCGAACTGTCGTTTTTTAAGCCTCGCTTCAGAACACCTAGGTCGAGATTGGTTACAGAAATCTCAAGAAATTGATGGCCAACTGGATAGTCTTGGAATGGATCTGGCCGAAGAGTCGGTCTACCTGCTATTTGACCGTGCTCCAGGCTCTGTGTTGGCAGGAGAAGCGCTTTGTCAGGTTGCCCGCTCGGTTATTGGCCCCAAGAAGGAATTAACTGGAGAATTACGCATGAATGATTGGGTCCAAACCCTAGTTCACCGTAAATCCCTAACCGCTACTGATTGGAATCTGGTGCTTAAAGAATGCTATGTAGAGTGGGAAAACCTACAGCGTCAAAGCCAGAAAATTGCTGCATCATTCATGATTGTGGCCAAAAGACGACTTACTCCTGAGCTTGTTTTATCCCTGGAAGTCTTATTCCATGGGTGATTAAGCTTTTTTAGTTTGTCAGGTAGCCTCAAAGCGTTGTAATTTTGCACTTGTTTTAAAAGTGCCCCAAATATTTCGGAGGTGGGTTATAAGCGAAAAAGTTCAAGAGCCACGTGTAAACGACAGAATCCGTGCTCACGAGATTAGACTGATTGGTGATGATGGCAAGCCTTATGGTGTTGTCACTTTAGCTCAGGCGAGACTCATGGCCGACTCTGAGGGTTTAGATCTGATCGAAATATCTCCTAATGCAGCTCCTCCAGTTGTGAAAATGATGGATTATGGTAAATTCAAATACCAAATTCAGAAGAAGCTTGCTGAAGCAAAGAAAAAACAAATTGTTATCGAAGTTAAAGAAATCAAGTTTCGTCCAAATATCGAAAAGCACGATCTAGAAACTAAACTCAATCACATTGAGAAGTTTCTGGAACAGGGCGACAAAGTTAAGCTTCTTATGCAATTTCGTGGTCGAGAGATGGCACACAAGGACCTCGGTCTGGCCAAGTTCGACGAAATCGTTAAGCAAGTCCTTGATAAGGGCGCTGTCATTGAATCTCCCTCTAAAATGATGGGTAATCGAGTGATAGCTATGGTTGCACCAGGGAAAGGCAAGAAACCTTAGATAATACTTTATCTCTTGGTTTTCTCGTGTTAATTTCACGCACTCATTTATTTATGAATTCTATTATTTGCTTCAGGAGCGATATATGCCAAAGATGAAGACGAAACGTGCAGCTGCAAAACGATTCAGAGTTACAGCTACTGGTAAAATTAAATTTAAAAAAGCTCACTTACGTCACTTGTTGATTAACAAGTCTAAGAGAGGGAAGAAAGATAAAGGTACTCCAGGATACGTACATTCTGGTGACTACCATAACGCTGCAATGTGTATTCCTTACTTAGTGTAGTAGGAAGTTTTTTATAAACCGTCGAGAGTAGTGAAACAGGGTTAAGAGATTAATAGTCCCCCTGAGAACGAAGAAGGAGAGCCACCATGGCACGAGTTAAGAGAGGCTTTAAGGCCCGTCAACGTAGAAACAAAATTTTAAAATTGGCGAAGGGATTTCACTTCGACAGACGTACGAAGTTTAAACATGCTTCTGAAACTGTTCGTCGTGCACTTCATTACGCTTTCATTGGTCGTCGTCTATTGAAGCGTGACATCCGTAAACTTTGGATTGTCCGTATCAATGCTGGAGCACGTATGCTCGGAACGTCTTACTCTCAATTCGTTTCTGGATTGAAGAAGAAAGATATTACGATCAATCGTAAAATGCTTTCTGAGCTTGCAATCCACGATTTCAAAGCTTTCACAGCAATCTACGAAGCTACTAAATAGTTTTTGTTTTAAAGCCACCTTCGGGTGGCTTTTTTTTTGCCTATTATTACCAAATTGTAAGAACTTATATAATTATCATTTTCTTAAATCATTGAAATTACTTAATTATTCGATTATTTTTCTCTTGAGTTAATTCAGTTTACTGCTAACCTATTAATAATTCTAAAAAGTTGGCGATAAGCTTGTGAAACTTCATGGGAGATTTTTGATGAGCATGACTAAGGCAGACATAGTAGAGCGGATTTACAAAGAAGCAGGATTCTCGAAGAAAGAAGCTGCTGAATTAGTTGATTTGGTCTTTAAGGTCATTAAAGAAACTTTGGCCAAGGGCGAGAAAGTGAAAATTTCCGGATTTGGAAACTTTTCTATTCGCGACAAAGCAACTCGTGTGGGGCGCAATCCTCAAACTGGTACGGCCATGAATATTAGTGCGCGCCGTGTGCTAACGTTCAAACCTTCTCAGATCCTTAAAGAGGATATCACTGAGCGATACTCGCACCGTCTTGATGAGAATGGTAACGAGAATACAACTCTTCCAATTAAAGAAGCTAAGCCACGTGCTCTAAGCTCTTTCCTTAATAATGAAGATGATACAGTTTACGATGATGATAATGACGATGATAATGACGAATAGTCACAATCGTTGATAACATTTTCCTATGATTCCTAATAAATCCAATTTTAAGTTTCAAGAGCTCACCCCGATTACTGGGGTGAAGCCTTATGTCATTAGGTTCTGGGAAACTGAGTTTGACGAAATATCCCCTGTCGATTCAGATTCTGGTCAGAAAATTTACGCCCGTAAAGATGTCGAAGCTATATTGAAAATCAAAAAATTGCTTTTTGTTGAAAAGATGACCGTGTTAGAGGCTAAAATAGCGATTAAGGGCAATCACGTTGAAATAGAGGCAACTGCTCAAGGAGAAGTTGCTGATGTTGTGAAAGAGTCTGGTGATGTCGATTTTGCCAAGAATATGCTGATCTCTGCTTTGCAAGTCATTCGAGAAATTAAATCCAAAAATAACTGGTAGTCTAAGGTGCGGACGGCTTGGGAGAACCCAGAGTTCCGCCGAGTCTGATCTGATAAAATCCATCTTTTTGAGAGAAAGACTGAAATAACATACTCACTAATGGTAAAGAATTTTTAAAATTATCAGAAAATGCTATTTCGCCACCAAGGTCAAGCGGTGACATGGCCATATTTCCTTCCTGTAAATCAATCTTGCCTTTAAAGTTCGCTCTAAGCGGAGAATCCGTATCACCCATAATAAGTTTATCGATCTGGATACGTGGATGAGCTTCAGATGAGGCTTCAAGATAGAATTCATTAAGTTTTATAGGAGGAGTCGTGAATCCTTGAATATTTTGAGATGGAATCTGTAGATTCTTTGACTGTGCCTTAAGTGAAAGATTAGAGATTCTGTTGCCCGACATGCCCAAATTTAAATCAACTGTTACATTCCCAACGAGTTTAACATTTTCCCCAAGAATTGGCTTAAGCTTCGCGAGATTTAATGTTTGATCTTTAAGACGAATCATCTGGGAGTTGAAGCCAAGAACATAGTATAGAGAAATTACTTGCCCACCAAGCGTCGTATCAATTCGAAACGGAAGACCAAAGGGAGCAAAGTTAATTATATTGTAGTTGATACTAAGGCGGGGGAACCGGATAGGCTCACCAGTTTTCTCAAGACAGCTTGCAGGGATTGATAAATTGGAAATGACAATTTTAGGTAATAGCCATTCCAAATGCATTTCATCAAAGTCGGGATTACAGCCCTGACCATGTAAACTCGTTTTTATAATCGACTTAATTTTGTCGCCAATGGGGTAGAAACTAAGAAATGAGAAAATAAAAAGAAAAAAAACGGTCAGTATTAAGAACAATATTTTAAATTTACTCTTGTACTGAATATCATTTAGGGATTGAACTTCAGTCGCAACCACGGCCATTATTCTTCTCCTGCACCGTTAGGTGTAAAAAAACTATAATGGATGGCATGAAATTTACCTTGCAGCATATTTGTGTCTTGATTTCTTTTCACCTCTAAAGAGGAAATGCGGAACTTTTCGCGAGAAATCATTGCGGTGAAAATGTTAACTAGTTCATCAGTCGAAACGTTATTGAATGCAAAATTTGCTTCGGCTTTCGATACATGACTAGAGATGGGAACAGAGGCAAAGTCATTGACTTGTATTTTTGAAAGATCAATCGCGGCTGAAGAAAGAATTCCTGAAAGTCTTGAAGTCATCATGGAGGCGCTATCAATTGGGTTTGTAGAAAACACTTGAGGTGTGATTTCTAGTAGCCCCTGACTTTTACCAATGATTTCATTGGCCTTAGAGACAATTGAAGTTCTCAATTCAAGATCTTGTTTGAAACTGTTGTTTTGAAACCAAATAACTCCAAGGCCAATAAGTGGCACTAGGAAAATTGCCAAGATAGAAATACCTTTAAAGATTTTTTGTTGCTCTTCTTCAAGGCCATTATAAAAATCTTGAATCGGATTATAATTCGCCGTTTGCTTAAATTTGTCTATGCGCTCGAAGAGGGCCTGATCAATTCTTCTAAATAGAGGGAGAGTTTTAATATCTTCCATACTAAGTATCCGTCGCTGTTAGTGTTAGTTGAAGCTTGGCCGTATCAGTTTTGATGATGACATCTGAAAGAGTTGATCTTTCGAGTTGGGCCTTAAGGTTGTTTAATTCAGATGAAGTTTCAGCAGTGAATATAGCGATAATTTTACCTTCATCAGACGACGTGAAATTTATTAAAGTTGCCTCAGTTGAAGCAGCAAGCTGACTGATCACGACGAGTGGTGAGAGTGCCTTTATTTCAATTGCTGACTGAATAGTTGAAATTTCCTGAGTAATTCCCCGTTTCCGTTTAACCAGAGAATCTAATATAGGCTTGGGATTTACGGCAATTGATCTTCTTAAACGACCATTGAGAGCGAGTACTTCATTTTTCATGACTGTATTGAGTTTTAAATTCACGAATTTAATATCACGCTGAATGAAAAACCGCTCAGTGAGAAGTGACACAAATAATACTGCTGTTATGGCAGCGACCCGAACTCCAAGGAAGGCAAAAGAATGAAGTGGAATTTCAGCTGCAGAAGCTTGCGTAAATTTCCCAGTCAAAAAGTTAATAAAACGATTTTTGCGCTTCATTCCTATCGCCATCATATTAACCAGAGCAAATTTGGATTTATTCTTGGGATTTAAATCGATTTTCTCGCCTTCGATTTTATCAAAAGTCTCGAGCAGAACTACCTTTGTATCCCATTTTTCAGTAAGGTAATTCGTAATATTTTTAATATTAGAAGTACCACCAGTAATAAAAATATGTTCAATAGACAGACCGTAGTTAACCTTAAGTCCAATCTTCCAGCGAGAAAAATCTAAGATGAGAGGGGAGAGTGTTTTGTCCATGGCGGTTGCAAAGTCTTTTTGCGCCTGGTCTACCTCGTCATATTGGTTTGACGTTAGTAAAAAAGCATTCTGGTGCTTGTAAATAATCGCTTCATCAGGATCAATCTTATACGTCTGAGCAATCATCTCATTAATCTCGTGGCCACCAATATAGCTAACGTGAGTGACGATAAGACGTGAGTTATAAAAGAAATAAGCTTTTGTAGTCTTATGGCCAATGTCTAAAACACAGAATGGACCTGCTATTGCATTTTGATTAAAGTAATTTTCAACGACACTTGGCTCAGAAGTAAGAATATTTGGAAGCGCATGCTTTTCTTTAAAAGCATTATAGTAAGTATCAAAAGCTGTTCCACGCAATAGACTAATTAAAGCATAATGTTGAGTCTTGGCCGGTTCCATTCTATAGCCATAATGAATTTCACTTAGTGCGAATGGAATATCTTCTTCTAGTTGAAAAGGAAGCATGAGCTCAGCTTTCTTTTTGCTTTTAACCGGAAGAGTGAGGAAGCGAGTGGTTAGCATTTCATTTTCTGTCTGGAAAATGACTCGAGTATCTGGACGAGCAGTAGAGTCGATAATCTCTTGTACAATTGTAGCTTGTGCATCGAGAGCAACGAGATCGGGATGATCGCTCATAAAATCATTTAGAATGATTTCACTCATTTCTACGTGATTCACCTTTCGTTTATCAACGAAAGAGGAAATATACTTTACACTATAAGATCCAACATCAATGGCCAATACATGCATATTGTTATTTTACCTGATCTTTTTAGAATAAGCCTAGCAAATAGCTAATTTATCTGGATTTCAATGATACGCGGCTCTAGTAGTTGAGTGGTTTTGTTTTTAGCGTCCTCTGCCACTCTCTTATTGTATTCATCATCCGTCTCGTTAGGCTTTTTTTCCAGCTTGGTCGTGCTCTCTTGCTTAGGCATATAGATGTACGCAACTAAGGTATACGTGGATCGGTTTTGGATCCCCTCGGATACGACTTTGAAAAGATTGGGATTGGAGCCGAAGGTAATTCCTGCTTTCGTAAATTTCTCAATTCTGTCGGTGAAATCGTTTTCGTTCATTACTCGTTCGATATCAACGACCCATTTTTTAAAATCATCGATCGAATTAAAGAACTTGGGCTGCTCAGGATTGTCACGATATTCAAAAAATGAGCGAATTTGCTCTTCATCGATATTTGGAACCAATATTCGTAACATGTTTGAAGTGAGTTTATTCAGGTCAATTTGGGCCGATGGGTAAACACTGAATTCATTTTGAATCAGTTCAATTAATTCATCATCCCAACCTGGAATTGTGTAAAGTTCGCTGGCCGAAGAGAGAGGGCCATATTTAGGGGTCAAAGGTATCTTTTGGAAATTAGATTCTGCCTCTCCGGCCATAGGGTCAGTTAATAAACTCTGATAATCTGACATATAAAATTTAAGATTTGATATGAGTTGTTGATAATTAATATTTCCATAGCGGTCATCGAAGGCTTCGTCTTTTTCTTTTTTTTCATCTACTAAACGTTTCATCATAAAATACAAAGATTGATCAACGGATACGTTGCTAACTATCGCATTTGGGCTGGCATCCACAATTCCATCATTAGGATCATGTTCTTCTTCTTCTCCAGGCTGCAAGACGGGCTTTTTTGAAGTATCAAATCGTAATAAATTAAGATTCATGCGGTTAGAAATATTTGTGACTGTAACTCGCATGGACCCATCAAGAAGTGAGTCTTCAGTAAACTTTTTTACTGTGTCTTTAACCGCAACCGTTGCGTTTTCTCCAACAGGGATAGGGAAAATAAACGGTACTTCCCACAATTGATTTAAGAGCTGCGGAGGAACCTGGGCCTTCGCTGCTGTATTGCTTTCGAGTTTATTGAATGCTTCTTTATAAAGTTTTAATCGTGTCATGGCCATTTGCAGACCCGATTCTGCTAAGAGCTTGGCCTGAGATCTATCCATCACATTGGTCGCCTTAATGCGCGAAATTTTGCTCTCGAAAGTAAATTCACCGTAAATTGCCATAAGAAGGATGATGGCAGTCATGATCATCATGAGGGCCACGCCCCGTTCATTATTGAGGATAACTTTGATGTCATTCTTCAATTTGATCCTCCGGCGCTCGTACTCCCATCATCAACACCGCTGTCGTCGCCACCAGCTCCTGCTGTGCCACCGGTCGTTCCACCAGCTCCCGCGGTAGTAGGTGGAGCTGCTGCCACATTGTCCTGAGGTACTTCCATCGGCCAGTGATTACGATAAATTCTTGAAACCGAACGTTTGTACCCAGTGGAGTCGTACCATGTGATGAGGAGTCTAATTCCTCTGATGGTATTTTCAGCACCTGGTGCAGACTTAAGATTTGTTTCCCATTTTCTTGATGACGTATTCCAAAATTGGAATTCTAAGCTCTCAACATTTTCTAGCAAAACTGCTGCCTTTACGTGTTCGGCGTCTTCTGGATCAATCCTTTTATCGTCGTATGGATCATCAGCATTGTAATAACGTACCAGGGTTCTAAGCCCTGGTGGTATCAATTCACTTTTGTCATCTTCCTCATCTTTACTGCGCTTGATGGCATCACCAAGCGAATAGCGGACCCAGCCAAAGTGAGACTGTTTAGTATTTTCCATCTTGCGGCGATTTGACGAAGTGAAAAATTCAAAAATAGTTTTATCTGGCGAATAAAAAACAGGGATGGGTAGACCTTCCCGGCTTACTGCTTTGAAATGTTGATTTTGATCAAAGCGCTGAATCAGACGCTGATAATATTCTTGTAGGGCCGGACTGGTCGGTGTTGCCTGGGTAATTTGTTTTCCAGTATTATCGTCTCGCCCATCAGAGTCAGCATCATTTGCATTCCCACCTAAATTCATAAGAGATGAAAAATAAAGTGGCGAATAGATCTGGGTAAAGTCCCATTCGAAACGACTTAGGGCCGTTTCAATCTGAAGATTGTTTTTATTTAAAACGGTTGTGCGTTCCATAGTATCAGCGGCATTTTGAGTAATAGAAACCACTCCCATAGTCATAAATGCCAGAATGGTTATGGCAATAAGGATTTCAATTAATGTAAAACCTCGGTTATTAAAAACCGATGTTGAGTTGAATCTTTTCATTATAATTTGTGAGCCATGTTGCTAGTGAATAACTGTATTTTGTTTCTTTGTTTGTGACCGTCACTCGCGCTTGCCAAACAATTTTTTCAATATTCTTTTTTAGTTCTTCGAAAACCATCTTCTCCATGCCTGAATTTCTTTTACTCGCATTGCTGTCATTTAAGTAATCGCCATCATAGGCATCCTTTCCTTCTTCGCTTACGCCACCTTTTTGGCCAAAAAGTTGAGCGAAGTCTGGAATTGTTAATTTTTTAATTTCTAACGTGTACTCAAAACCTTTGAGAGCATCTTCTTCAAAGGTTTTTGTTTCTTTGAGGCCTTGGGCCATATTCTGAAATTTGGGTGGATCTAGATAAAGTTCATTTATCTTTCTTTCACATAACTGTTGAAGCATGAGCTGCTCTTCAGATAATGCGGAATCTGAAACGTTGTATCCCTGAGCAGTAAGAAAGGCCGTAACAAAAAAAGCGAAAAGAGTTATCGCAATTAACACTTCGATGAGAGAAAAGCCTGTTTGATTATTAAACTTTAGTGACTTATCCACTCTTTATATACCTCGTCCATCTTAGTTTGAAGTATATCTTGCTTCTTAGCAATGCTTTCGGGGTTTAAGATCTCAAAAACTGTGCGAGTTTCAGACAAAAATGGTTGAACCTCGATGAAGGCGACTTCATCGTCTGTAGCAAAAAAGATTAGGGCCGCATCTTTTTCACCTGTGGAATAGAAATAAATGCTGGCCTCTTTGTCAGTGATAATTTTCTTCTGAAAAGAGGTCGCTATGCCTAGTATCTGAACATCTTCAGATAGTTCATGCCTGATTTCCTCGAATTCCACGACTTTAGTGAACTGCT
>JBILYY010000092.1:0-13789 GCA_044377495.1 Bacteriovoracaceae bacterium
TATGACCTGGAGTATCGACAAATTTGATCAATTGATGGTTATCCAGCAGGATTTGATTATCTTGTCGGGTTAATATAGGGCAGTTACATGTGCTTTGGAGCGCGGAGTTGCCGCGAATGTGGTCCCAGTGCTGATGGGTGTTCAAAATTCCTGCGAGCATGAGAGATTCTTTTTTGATATAATCAACTATCGGCTTTTCATCGTATGGGTCAATAACCCAGGAATGTCCTGTTTTCTTATCTATGATAAGATAACTGAAGTTTCTTAGATCGTTGTTAGCATAAAAAATTTTAACCTGGATCATGGCATGTCTAACCTTTACTCATATTTTACTCAAGTTACCTTTCTCTTGTTTATTATCGTCAATCATCTGGTAGAAATCTACCTTACCCGAAGACAATTAGAAACGTACAAAAAACACGCTCTAACTCCTCCACCTGAATTTACAACTTTTATAACTGATAGTGAGCATCAAAAAGCTATCCAATATTCTTCGGCGAAGCTAAGAATGGGCCAATTTCACTTAATCTATGATGCAGCTTTGATCTTCTATTGGTTTCCAATGCGAGGAGCAGAAAAACTTTATCATGCACTTTCTCTGGACGGAATGCACAGGGAGGTTTTCTTTTTAATTATTTTTGGTCTGATACAATTTGCACTCAGTCTTCCTTGGTCCATTTTTTCTACATTTCATTTGGAAGAAAAATTTGGTTTCAACAAATCGACTCCCAAATTATTTATCATTGATCGTCTCAAGGGTCTTCTTCTAGGAGGATGCATAGGAATCCCTCTTCTTTATGCTATTCTTTTTTTGTTTCAATCTTTGGGAGATTGGTGGTGGCTTGCTAGCTTTACATTGGTAACAATTTTTCAGTTTTTTATTGTTTGGATTTATCCCACGATTATTGCTCCCTTATTTAATAAATTTCATCCGTTGGAAGGAGAAGAACTTAAACTCGGAATTGAAAATTTGGTGAAAAATGCAGGTTTCAATGCCAAAGAAGTTTTTGTAATGGATGCATCCCGAAGAAGTTCTCATGGTAATGCTTACTTCACTGGTTTTGGAAAAAATAAGCGAGTCGTATTTTTTGATACCTTGTTGAAACAGCTTAAAACTCCCGAGATTCTGGCCATCCTGGCCCACGAATTGGGACATATGAAGCTCAAGCACATTCCCAAGTCGATGGCAGCTTCACTGCTTATTTCTTTCATTGGATTTTGGTTAATGGGCTCACTGACTCATCAGGAATGGTTTTACAACGGGCATTTTATCAGAAATGTTTCACCAGGAATTCTTCTATTACTATTCACGCAGGCGCTACCTCTTTATACTTTTTGGTTTTCTCCAATTGGTACTTGGATATCTCGCAAAAGAGAGTTCGAAGCCGACGCTTATGCGGCCAAGGAAACTGATCCTCAAGATTTAATTCAAGGCCTGCTTAAACTTTATCAGCAAAACGCCAGCCCCGTTGTCACAGACAAAATATACTCAGGATTTTACAATTCACATCCACCCGCGCTGGAGAGAATAAAGAAATTAGAATCATTCAAAAGCTAGACCCGTAAGGGATTGGCGAAGAAAACTCAGATAGGGTTTACGAAATTTTTCTATTTCATTATGTAGTTCGTGATAACCACCCTCAAAAATTTTTAATTGAGCGTTTTTTTCAATTTCTGTAAAATACTTAATCACAATTCCGGGGTGAACTAAAACATCTTCGGTTCCAATTGAACAGTACAGGGGGCACTTAACCCTAAGGGGTCTCGAGAACACTTCCCGCGAAGCTTTAATGACTTCCAAATAAAGTTTGGTATGGATTTTAAGCACTGTTAACTCATCTTTAATGTAACTTTCATAGACTCGGCTATCGTGAGAAAGTTTTCGCAAATTTAAAACTTTTGCCACAGCAATAGTTGGAAGTTTTGTGAGCGTCTCAAGTAACATCTTGGGAGCATTCGCTAAAACTGGCCCCATCATTCCGGGAGCACCGGCAGCAGGAGAACTCAAAAAAACAGTTTCAGGATAGGCCTCTTCCTTTACATGGTTTTGCATAAAATCTGCAGTAATCAGTCCCCCCATAGAATGGCCAAAAAGGACGTATGAACTAAGGTTAAAGTGGGTTTGTAGGTATTGAATAACGACGCCTAAATCCTTGGAAAAGTCGGAGAAATTTTCAACCCAACCCCTCTTGCCCCCGCTTCTGCCGTGGCCGCGCAAATCATAAATCGCAATATTAAAGTTCTGTGAAAAGAGCTTTAAAAAAAATTCGTGCCGTCCAAGGTGTTCCCCAAGACCGTGAGTAATGATCAACCATTTATTGCTTCCCGTCTCACGAATGAGGCATTTCAAAGGGGTCCCATCAAAAGAAATTATGTCACGATACTCATTATTCATTAGATTTTCCTTTATACACTCAATACGTCTGGTATAATAAACAATATGTATTGCCCAGTATGTTTTCAAAACACAATGAAGATTAAGTCTAACGGTGTCGTTAAGCTGGCCTTCAACGCGAAATCCAAAAACTCTTCACTCTTTACCTATAATCTCCAAAAAGAGACTCAAGAGCAACTGCTAGCTAAGCTTAGAGAGAAAGTTGTGGATTTCTTTAGCTTCTATTCAGAATTTAACAATAAAAGCCCTATTAAGAACTTTGAGGCCTACTCGGCTGACTTCATCTGCACCAATAGCTGTAAGATGGATATGATCAATACGAAAGTCAGTGTGGTAGGAGTGATCTATACCGTCTCAGAGGTCAAAAATCTTCTTCTTGAAGAAGGTAAGAAATTTGGCATCGAAATCGAAGTTAAGTTCAACTAAAAATTAAATTTTTGCTTTAATCTTCAACTCAAACTCGAGAAACCCTTTCAGCTGAAACGATTTGGGAGCATGCTTGGGATCAATATAAGCATCAATCTTTAAAGCATTTCCTTTTTTAAGCAGCGGAATCAAATTCGTATCTGGAATCTTGAGGTCCATACAAACATTATTATTACATGGATTGATATCACCAATACCTAGCTCTTCCATTTTAACAGCGTCAGCATATAATTTGGCCTTAAAGATTTCCGCATTGATTGGATTTTTCTTAAACTCTACCAGTATAGATTGGTTGAGAGTGTGAATTCTTGTAAGGTAAGCCCCATAATTCTCTTCAAGGTATTTGCGGGTTGCATTTGGTTTTTTTGTCTGAATAATATTAATTGCACCAACCTCTTCATCCAAAAGTGAAGCCTCTTTTTGTTCTTCATTGTACTTTATGAGTAAGAGTCCAGGTGAATTCTTCTCCCAATCCTGGGCATGCCGATCTCTTTTTGACCTGAACAGTGAAGAAAAATATGATAATTCATTATCATTAAATGAGTCTGTTTCAACTATGGGTTCCCAACTTGGGTAGTCTTTTTCAATTGTGCTTGGACTGACTTTTACGGCCAGTTTCCTTAAAAACTCAAAACTTTCTTTTTTATCATTTCCCTCGATGAAAAAGAAAATTCTTTTAATCTTTATCGATGCCAAATAAGCGTCAGGAATTTCTGGGATGGGTTGAGTTAATGTTAATCTAGTTTTCCCAGCACCCATTGAAGCACCAAGATTCATGATGGAACTTGCGAAGCCCCTAAAAAGCGGATTCATATCTCCAATTGGAGATTTGAATTGTGAAATGGCCTTGTCCGAAAGTGGAACGACAACCGGAAATGTGATGAATTCACCATCCCCCAGTGCCCTGGCCTCAACATGGGTCTTAATCGTGCTTTTCTGGCCACAACTGGAAGCCAGCAGTACAAGACCAAGCAAGAAAGCGCTCTTTTTCATGTCCTAAACCTTTGAAATTACTTTTAGATACGCCATTATAGCAAACTGTAAAAATAATCATATGCACCGTGTCATATTTACACAAGACCAGGTAAGTCCTTCAACTATTACGCACCGCAAGGTAATATGTTCACACATCAAAAGAGTTCGGGAGAATTCATGAAAAGACTGTTTTCAGTCCTAGCTTTAGGCCTCACGTTAACCGCTCATGGGCAGGTGTGGAAGACACTCCCGCAAGGCGTTCGTATCTTAGGTTACAGAAACGTGACCACCTCTAAAGTTAAATCTAACTACAATCAGTTTCGTTCAGAGACGTCCTTAGGATCTCAATTTCGTATCGATGCAAATACTCTGAATTCTTTGGGTGGAAATATCATCGTTCCCGGACAGGATATTAATGCAGACGCATACAATAAATTTTTGGTTGGAGAATACAAAGTCGATGCATCTGCACAATTTAACGTGCAAGGTTTTGGCTTCGGATACGGGCTTACGGACAGGGTAATGCTTTACGCAGAAGTCGCCTATTATAATGCCCAAGTAAAAACAAATATCAAGAGAACGAAAAAAAATACTTATTCTGATACGAGTAACATTATTCAAAACGGTAGCGGTGGACCTGGCGACGATACGATCGCTGAAGCATTAAATAATCTTCCCGACGTAGATGAAGCCGTTATCCAATCAGCGATCACCAATCACTATGGCTATCAGCCGATTGGAGATTGGTACGGATCAGGTTACGGCGATATGGAAACAGGACTTATGGCCAAAGTAGTAGATAGAGGAACTTGGGGCGTAATGCTTTATCCTGGAATGATTCTTCCAACTGGTCGTCAGGATGATCCGGATATTCTGCAAGACGTTGGATTTGGTGACGGACAATTAGATTTATTTGCAGAAGTTGGTACAGGTTATATCGTGAACGACTACTTAAACTTTGGGACCACTTTGCGTTATACCTACCAGACACCAACTAGTAAAAGTTTGAGAGCACCTGAGAGTCAGGACTTTTCGCTATCTGCTAGAAAAACAAATTTTGATGTTAAATATGGAGACAGGCTCAACTGGATGCTTAATTCAACTTTTGGGTTTAACGACTGGCTCGCATTTACGCCAATGTATCGTTTTATGTACCAATTGCCTTCAGAATACAGTTCTGAGCAGTATCCAGAAGCCAATGAATTTTTATCCAAGAATTCTGATAAAACTGAACACCAGGTTCAACTAACGACTACACTCTCTTCAATTCAGCCTTTTCTAAAAAAGAAGTTCCTTCTTCCTGCACAGATAAATATGAATTTGGTTCAGACAATAGGCGGAAAGAATGTTCCCAAAGTAGGACGATTTGAAATAGAACTAAGAATGATGTTCTAAGAAACTATTTTGTAACCAGTGCCCCAAACAGTCTCTATCCCAATATTGACCTTGTTCATCTTTTTCCTCAAAGCAAAAATATGAACATCGATATTTCGAGCAGTCATTTCGGTATCATTTTCAAATTGATTTATGAGTTCCTCACGAGTGCTTGGAACATCATGGTTTTTATTTAGGTGTTGAAAAATGATAAATTCACGTGATGTGAGCCCTACAGTGACTCCGTCCTTCATCACACTGTGAGTTTCAGGAAAGAGCTTAAGCCCTACATTAATCAGATTGTCCTTAAGACTACTCACTTTTTTATGAGCGTTTCCTACTCGAACTAATAGTTCCTCGTAATTAAAGGGCTTTGTTATGTAATCATCCGCTCCAGATTGTAGACCTTCAATGATCTGTTCTGATTTATTATAGGCAGATACCATGAAGGCTGGAGACACCTTATCGTGGAGGCGAATAGACTTGATAATATCCACACCTTTGGCGCCTGGAAGGTTCCAATCAACAAGGTAAACACAATGCTCGGGCCGTTTTTTTTCAGATAAGAATTCTTCACCTGACAAAAAGGACATTACCTCAAAGCCATTTTTCTTCAAGATAAACGAAATTGACTCAATAATCTCTATTTCGTCTTCAATGATTACTACTAATTTTTTCATAATTTTACTCTCTACTCTTAAGACTGGCCCAAGACGCACATAAGGCTTGAGTATACCCTTGAGAGCTATTAAATGAAGAGTTAAAATATAATTATTAATAATATCAGACGGTTACGGTTAAGATTCTCTTAATAAACGGAAAAGTTTAAGATTGAACAAATCAAATACTTGGAAAGACATGTGGGAAAAATGGTGGGCGTTGAGGGGATTGAACCCCCGACATCTACCTTGTAAGGGTAGCGCTCTCCCAGCTGAGCTAAACGCCCACATGTCATTTGAAGCGCTTATATTATGGATCTAAACCAAAGGTGTCAAATAAAAAAAGGTCCTGCTCGATAGCAGGACCTATCATTTGAGATAAAATTACTGAGCATTAATTTGTAATTCAGACGTTTTAACTACTGCATCACCATTTTTAACAGTTACTTTAAAATTAATCGTTTTGCCTCTTGCCGCCTTATCCAATTTATATTCAAAGAACATCTTTTTAGACACGCCTCTATCTAAACGCTCTGTGGAAAATTTTGAATTCGTAAAACGTGCGTAAGTAGAACCAACTTCTTCAATTGTAACTTCATAACCCTGCACCACTCCTTCAAACTTAGGTCGAACACTGTATTCAATAGTATGTTTTTTTACAATACCAAGAGTGGAAACTTTAGGACTAGTATCAAATACTGATTCGCTTTCGACTGAAGGGTTTACGGCCACTACAGCTTCAACTCTAAATGTCTCAACACGGTTAGCACTATAAAGGTTTCCCGAGTGAATAAGCTCTCCCGAAATAACAACCTTAGATCCAGGTATAGCATTGTCACTTACTTTGAGCTTCATAACCGCCAGATCTGCTTGAGATTTGGGAGCAATTTCCGAAATACCTGCATCACGATTTGCAATAACAAGATTGGAACTTGAAGATGTAACCCTAACAACAGAAGTTGTTGCGGCTTTTGCACCAATGTTTTTCAACAGCATTTTAAGTTCGAGTTCTGCACCAGGTGAAATTCCGTAGCTTGCCTCACCTTTAAGTTTCGCCTCACCTTTTAAAGTTAAAGCTGATCCTTCATTTAAATATGTTCCAACAAGTGCAATGGCCTCAGCTTCCACACGACTTTCTTCAATTTGTATATTAACAGCGTAAGAAGCGTTTTCAGCTCGTACAAAAGACTGACTGTAGATTTCTTTTTTACCAGCAGCAACTCCTACAGTCGTACCAACTGCAGTCGCTTCCTTTAAACTAGTAGGATATAGTCGTGCAAGTTCAGCATCAAAAGTTTTAATAATCTGAGCAGCAAACGTTTGACCGTATTCTTTTACAAAAGATTCCTGGTGAGCAGCGACATACAGACCTTGATAACGAGCACCATAAGAAACCTTACAAGCATCAATAAAATCTTTTACGTTCTTATAAACACCAGCACAGTTGGCATTTGCAGCGTTTTCTCCAGCACCTGGTGTTGAATAAACACCGCGAGCATCAGCAAGCCGTGAGCGAAGAGAAACAACCTGGTTTGCCTCGATGAAGGCCTGTTCAATCATGGTATCAAGAGACGACAAAATTCTTGAAGCAGCGTCAATTTCCTGCTGAGTTAACTCCGGGTTATCATTTCGCTGCATGTTTTCCACAGAAGAAGAAACTGTTTTGACTTCATCCATAAACTTAAATGCTAGTTTGTTTTTATTTGAAACTTCGTCTTCAAGTAAGCGGCGATCAAGTTCTGACAAGTAGAACTCAGGTTTTAAAACGAGGTTCGCATGATCTTTTGCACGCTTAGCACCCGCTATTTTTCCTTCGATATTTCCCTGAGAGATATCAGACGACGAGTTCATTCCAATATCAAAGCCACTGTCATATCCAATGATTTCTCCACGGATAAAGCCTCGTCTGATCGCTACCCACTTGGCTTCAGATGCAGCATTTTCAGTCGCAAACTTTATCGCCTTAACACGAGCATCAACTGCACCGGCCTTCATACCGTCAGTTGATCCAATGCTGGCACGCTCAGTACCAAGGCCTTGAGCATCTGATAAGTACCTTTGGTACAGACCGATTCGGCTTTGATATTGAGCATTAGCATCACTAGCTTTTTTCTGAGCATCAACCATGGAGGCTTCGGCCGTTGAAACTTTTGGACTTAAAACACTTAATTCACTACGAAGACGAGGAAGCTCCTGAGAAATAGTCGTAATGTCCTGATTATTGTCACTGATTTCTTGATTTGAATCAGCAATAATTGTTTCAGCTGAAGCTTTCTGGGCCTTGAGACCATCGTATTTACGAATAGAATCCTGATTATAGCGAGTAAGGGTATCCCGATTTTGAGTTTCCTGCTGAACTTTATTCTGAAGCGCTCCGATCAATTGATTAGATTGCGCCAAATCACCATTCACTCGGTTAAGTTCAGTTTGAGCCATTGAACTATCTCTTCCAAAAGTCGCTACATCCTGCTGGATACGAGCAAGTAATTTTTCTTCGCGTATGATTTGAAGTTTTGCACTTTGGATTTGTTCATCATACTTCTGAATTCGGTTTTCCAAACGACGGTTATCAAGTGGAAAATCAGCAATCGACTTTTCCATTCCAGCGATAACTTTAGAGAGCTGAAGTGTCTCAGCATCAAGCTGAGCAATAGCACTTGTAAGCGAAGTGATCTGAGTTGTAAGAGTTGATTCCTGCGCTTTAAGTTGGGTTATATTGCCTGCAATACGGTCACGACTCACCTGTAAAACCTTAATTGAAGCTTCGAGGTCATTAATTTCTTTTACCAGACCTGAGTTCGTAGCAAGTCTTTCATCAATGATTTTTTGGTTAGAAACAATTTTTTCTTTTGCCGTTTCGTTTTCGGCCAAAAGATTCGCAACAGAAGCTTCTCCCGATACAATCTGGGCCTTAACATTCGTCAATTCCTGATTTCTAGGAGCATTAGATGCAATAAGATTCTCAAATTGCTTTTCAAGTCGTGCGATCTCAAGTCTCTTTGGAGCAATTCTCTTCTCAATTGCCTCCGCTTGCAGTTTAAGCTGAGCAAGTTCAGTTGGGTTTGCCCCGGATCGTTCTAGTTCGCGAATTTTTTGTTTCACTTCAATTAACTGGCCCATATCGGGTTTAATCGCTTCTTTTGCAGCAACGATCTGAACATTTAGGCCTTCGATTTGAGAATTTGCAGCAGAAAGTTCTTTTTCAAGAGCATCACGCTTTGAAATTAAGGCGCTCAAACCTGTGGCGCTAATTTTGACTTTATTCGCTTCTATTTTCGCATTTAAATCTGCATTTTCTTTTTGAAGTTTCGCAACTTCCGGCATCTGCGTTGCCAGCTGCGCTTTCAGTGTTGCTAATTTGGCCTTACTAGAGGCCATCTCTGAATCGGCTTGAGCTAGAGAACTCGTCTCCGAAGCAATTTGAGTTTTTATCGCAGGAAGCTTCCCTTGAGCTTCGGCCAACTGAACTTTTTTAGCACTTGATGCTTGAACATTTGCAGCTACTTTAGTCTTATTTGCAGGGAGCTCTCGCTTGTAGCGTTCTACATCACGGGCAAGATTCTGACGTGCAAGTATGTCTTCATTTCTTTTTTGAACATCATTATCAAGGCCTCGACTTAAATTATTGAGAACTTGTTTTGATTGATTTTCTTCTGCAATTTCTTGCTGAAGTCTTGCGTTTATTCGTGCCACATCTTGAGCAACCTGATTACGGCGAACCTGAATATTTTGATTTCTGCCTGATTCTTCGAAAATATCTTTTTGAAGCTGGGCCACCATGGCATCAATGCGGCGAAGATCTTCAAGGATTTTATTTAAAATACCTTCCAGTCCCATCATCTCTGTTTGGATTCGAGACAATTCCTGGCGTTTTGATTCGATCAGACGTTGAAGATCATTATTCCTTGCAGGCAAACCCTGTTGATCTCTTTGCATGTCAGAAATGGTTTTTTCAATTGCAGCTTTTTGTGAGGAAAGATTATTAAACTCGCCCGTCTTGGTAGCAAGCACTTGCTCAAGATTTTGATAAGTTCTTAAATATTGCGGATGATTAATTTCATCTGGAAGAGATTGGGCCATCGCCTTTCCAGACAGAATAAGAGTAGCAAGTAGAGCAGTCTTCATAGTGAATGAAGTATGTTTCATGGAATCCTCCGTGGATTTTTAATCATGCGGATAATAGCCTAAATATAAAATTGCTGTGGAGCCGGTGTAAGATTTACAGGGGGTAAGTAATTGAATTTTTTGCAAAAAAAAACCCGGCCGAAGCTGGGTCTTAATTTCTAATTAGTTAGCTACTTCTAAATTTGCTTCACCATCAAGAACCTTAAGCGCACGAGTCTTCATGAACTCTTCCGGCTTCGATAGGTTTTACAGTAGAAGCTCAGTCCGAATTAACCCTACATAAGTATAAATCAAAAAGCAGAAATCCCCCCTTCTTAGGAATCGGATGACCTTCGGTCTCTTTATTTAGAGGAGATCTTCAGAGATTTTTGGCGGAGTCGGCTGAAATTTACTGAAGTCTCTTACTTAAGGATCCTGAATCACCAGCATAAAGTGTCCAATTTTTATACACCCAGTAAAAAATTAATTTTTTTGATTATTAACCGACAAGGACAGTATGAAAGTTATTTTTTATATTTTGCTGACAGTTCCCCTTATCGCTTCATCACAAACCATAGAGCAACAAAATATTGACCTGGTGTCCATTTGTTCGGATGCACCAATGGAACAACCCCTGATCATAATTGATAATGGCTTTTGCCATCATTTCTTGGAAAAAGAAACGCATTCACTAATCAAAGAAACATTCCTTCAAACTAATAACGGAATAAATTTAAATCCGGAGCATTGCCTGGATAGCGACGCCGTAACATCACCTCCTGTCATAAAGCCTTCGGAAAAATGGAAAGTTCGCTTTTACGCTAGTCATTCATATACTACTTATTTTAATACAGATGTAACTTTTACGTCCTCCCGCTATAACGTGGAAATAAAAGACTATGCATGGGCAGAAAGAAGTTCGCGAGAATACTTTAACCCTGAAACCTGGAAAGAACCGGGCAACAATCCTTTTCAGATGATCGATGAGCCTTCAAATACCTTTGTCGTGAGTATCGAAAAAAATGGAAATGAATTTTTTTTATCGGCGTTTCATCCCAAGTTTCTCCAAGCTCCTGATCAAGTGAAATACATGAAAGGAAATATTGATGGAACAGAGGTCGATGGGTTTCACTATGTGAATAAACCTCACGATGGCTATGATCAAGTTGCAGGGGAAAGTGAACTTATTGGAAATTTTAATTCGCACAAACAAATGACGTTTGAAGCAGGTTGGGGCCACCGATTTAAATTAATCGATTCAAAATTCGGATCCCTTGTCTACGTTCCCAGTATAGCCGCCGGGGTCATGGTGGGATCAAACGGTACCATCATGATCAAACCAGGTGAATGGTGGGAATTTGATCATTACCAGGATAAGTACGGAGTTCAAGGGTTTGGCGGAAGTATTACTAATCGAATTGAAATCAATTCACCAAAAGAGCGCTTTGGTATCTTCTATGAAAACAAACTAAGCATGTATCAACAAAACCACGGCTTCATGGATGGAACTCAAAAGTATAATTTAAAATTCATGGGAAATAGCTTTGGGGCAAAATTTATGCTCTACAACCCAAATAATCATAAGAAGAAAATACCTACAATTTAATTTTGCATAATAAAGTTAAACGAATCATCCATACCAGACACCTTCTGGAAACATCTTTAAGAATTGTTAATCCTTTATGCAGTTATCCTTAGATCCAAAATCATCCAGACTCTCTTTGATCAGAATGTTTTTAATTTCATTAAGCATCGTCGAGCCTTTCACCGCAAACCCCAAAGGATAGCCTGAATTAACCCTACATCAGTATAACTCAAAAAGCAGAAATCCCTCCTTCGTAGGAAAAGGATGACCTTCGGTATCACTTTTAAAGGAAATATTCACTGATTTTTGGCGGACTCGGCTATTACGTAGAATAAATCTGAGTCTAAAGGTTAAGAGTTACATTGCATGCCTGAACTAAGGGAATATCTAGTTCTCCATTAATACTACTCCCATGGGAAGACCATAAATACAATAAACCATTTATGGTTTTCATTTCAGGGTTTTTACTTTTAGCAAGTTTGATTGTCTCTGAATAAAAAGTACGTATCTTAGAATTACCATCTTCATTATCATATGCAAAATCTTGAAAAAAATCTGGTTCGTTGAGGTTACCTTTTTTAATTGCTGGATGGAATGCCAGATAAACGTCTCTCGGCTCAGCATTCGAAAAATCATAATGCATTTTACCAGTTTCACAATCGATAAGATCCTTTGTTTCGTCCATTAATTTATCACTAATGGATTTCTTTATCAGAGTAGATACTAATTCAAGTTTGTCTTCTCCTTCGGCAAATCTATGTCGTGCAAGCTGAGTTGACCATGCAATGGCTTCTTCCTTGCTTTTTGCATTTAGCAAAAGTATCGAAATAAAACTTGCATCATTGTTCGGACTCCATCCTTCAGAAAAAGGAATATCCTTCATGGCCCTATCATACTTTCGCCAGGTTTTTTCATTTGATTCGAAAACACCATGTTTTTTATCAGCGGCAACTTGAATTTCAAAAGCTGCTTTTTCAATTGGGTCAAAATTCTCGACACTAAACTCTCCTGGGAGACTAGCGTGAACAATGCTGTTTTTTTTAATTATTGGATCTGGAATTGATTGAGTCACAGGTTCACTAAAATCTGTTTTCACTTCCTTTTTAGAATTATCAAAATTATAAATAATTGCGATAACCAACCACCCGCCACCGAGTATTATAAAAAGATATTTCTTAGACTGCTTTTTGTTCATATTGAACAGATTATATAGAAAAAGCAGCCTTAGGGAAGCATGCTAGAAGAATAGCCCGAATTAGCCATACATCACTATAACTCAAAAAAAACCCGGCACAAGGCCGGGTCTCTTACTTAAATAATTTTCAATTCCGAAATTAGTTAGCTACTTCTAAATTTGCTTCACCATCAAGAACCTTAAGCGCACGAGTCTTCATGAACTCTTCCGGCTTCGATAGGTTTTACATTAGAAGCACGGCCCGAATTAACCCTATATCACTATAACTCAAAAAGCAGAAATCCCCCCCTTTTTAGGAATCGGATGACCTTCGGTCTCTTTATATAAAGGAAATCTTCGCTACCTTTTGTCAGATTCGGCTGAAATTTACGAAACCGTCTTATTTAGCTACTGCAGCAGCTTTTTTAGATGCTACTCAATGGCATAATCGAAATAGGTTATGGACTATTCAAAAGAAGAATCAACAGTACAGATATTTCTAGTTCCGTTTCTTAATCCACGGATTAGGCCACCTGCAGAACCTTTTACCAAGCGTCTTAGATCAAGAAGAGAAACATCAACTTTTGAAAGATTGCCTTTAACCACTTCTCTAACATCCATTTTATCTCTGATCTTTGTGTAGCTGATTTTTGTCTGATCTACACATGCTTGAGCTGCACTGTTTTCATTTAAACAATATGTTCTAAGGGCAAGGACTGTTGTATCGACTGAGGTGACTCGTCCTGCATATTCAGCTTTACCAATATCACCGCGGTTGTACGCTTCAGCAATTACTACAAGGTCTTGTGAGGCTCGGATGTATCTCTTGGCACAGTTTTCGTTATAGTTAGGATCAAGATCAGAAGCCAAAGCACCAAATGAACAAGTAGCAGCGAGGAATAGAGTGATCAGTTTCATTAAATCTCCTTTAGAATTATGTATTGAAGTGATTTTGTCATCGATCAGTACGGGACGGGAGGTGTTCTGAAACTTTTATAATCGATGGCCATTTTTTAGACAGTTTTACGTAAATTGGTTATTTCTGGGCGATTATTCCCGGTAAATTAACTAGCGACTACGTCCTATTGGCTTTTTGT
>JBILYY010000093.1:0-13741 GCA_044377495.1 Bacteriovoracaceae bacterium
GTTGATTTTTGCAAAGGCCTCTTTCATATTAGTATCAATATGAAATTTAGTATCAACTGTTGTGATACCTCGAGTAGCTGGCAAATTAGTCGTAAGAACAGTGACATCAGAAGCTTGTGCAAATGCAGCTGAAGCAAGCACTAGTGTAGCAATGATAACTGTTTTCATTTTTACTCCTCGTTTAGTTGATAAAGGTTAATTACTACGAAAGAGGTGAGTATTTAAGGGCCTTAGCGTATGGATTGAATAATTTACCGGAGAGGGAAGTCATTGGAATTTAATGGAATGGGCTTTGCGCCTTAGGGAGCATGATCAATATATCTGTCAAACCACCATAGACATTTCTTTCACAGCCTTCATTTCCTAGGATGGAAATGCGATAGAACATGAATGAAAAATATTGTAAAAGCCTCAGTTTTATCGGCGAATCTCACAAAAACAATCCTTTATTCTTTAGAGTACAGGGCAATGCACTTGCTATCCAAAAGCTTTTCTTTATTTGTAAAACCTCCACACCGAGAAAACCGAAAAGAACTTATTGATTACCTTAGAAACAAAGTGATTGAAATTCACAAGATGGATGCTGAAAATATAGTTGAGGGGATTTACCCTGTTAGTGTTATCTATCCCAAGGCCTCAATTGATCACATAAAGAATTTTCCGAAGCTTCTCCTTGATTCTCTTCGTATCTCTCGTCGCCGAAAATTAAATATTAAAAATGATATGAAAGACCAAGAAATTGGAGACGCTCCAGAATATTTAAATCGTAATTACCATTTCCAAACAGATGGGTATTTTTCAGATGAATCAGCTAAACTCTATGAGCATCAAGTCGAGATCTTATTTTCGGGAACTGCTGCACCAATGCGAAGAAAACTAATCCAGAAAATAAAAGAAACACAGGGCTTTTCAAGACCACTTCGAATCCTTGAAATTGGTGCGGGTGTCGGAACGGCAACAATTGATTTTTCTCAAAGTTTTAAATATTCTTCTTATATCGTTTCAGATGTTTCATACCAATATCTTGAAGCTGCAAAAAAACGCTTGAAGGGAAATTTCGAGTTTGTGAGAGCAAAAGCAGAGGATCTACCGTTCAAAGATGGCGAATTTGATTTAGTTTTTTCAGTTTATCTTTTTCATGAATTACCTCGATCTGTGCGAGAGAAAGTGATTAAGGAAACATATCGAGTTTTGAAAACGAATGGTGTCATGGCAATATGTGATTCAATTCAAAAAGATGATGACCCGTTTTTGAATCAAGTGCTAGAAGGTTTTCCACTTGATTATCATGAGCCTTTTTACAAGGATTATACTTTATGGAATCCAATAACTTCGATGCAAATGTCAGGCTTCAAAGACATAAGGTCTGATCATCAATTACTTTCAAAGTACTGGACGGCCGTAAAAGAGTAGTGCCTCGGCATAATAGAGTTATTCTAAAGAATGTCCAAAGTACAAAATTAATTAAATGCCATCCTTCGGAATACTATGTGCCTGATTCACTGGGCCCTCTCTACTCTAAGATCAATATCGTCGGATTTGAAATTAACGACGTAAAGTATTGGGTTGCAACAGACTTCACAATCGACAACCATTTCTTGCTTGTTTCCATCTTCAGGATAGAATTCCATCCAGATATATTCACCACAATAGGGACACTGAACAGAGAAATTTGTTTCCATAGAAATTCTATTCCCTTAGTTCTTTTATGGAGGAATACTCTAGCATTTTTTCATGAGTAGCTTCTAAGTCAAGCTTAGGTGCAAAACCGGCCTTCTTCGCTTCAATCCACCTTAGGGCGCATAGGCACCACTTATCTCCTGGTTTAAGACCCGGAAAGTTCCATTCAGGCCTAGGAGTCATGAGGTCGTTACCTTTAGTCTTGGTGAACTCTAAAAATTCTTGAGTCAAAGTGGCACACGCAACGTGAGTCCCATGATCCTGGGGTCCTGTGTGACAAAAACCATTTCGGTAAAAGCCGGTCTTTGGAGAGTCACAACATTTCTGCAGAGGTAATCCTAAAACGTTTTTTGGAGCACTCATTTCTTGGGCCAAAGCTATGTCCAGTGTGAGTATTAATATTAAAAATTTCATTTTACAAAGATCTCACGGATCAAACTGGAAACAAACTAGATTTAACCTAGGCAAAAGGCCAAATATGTCTATTCGTTTAAGTTTTGATTCTTGCAAAAAGGAGATGATTATGAGCTTCTGGTACCACAAATTATGCAAGTTTTTTATTCCGATCACTATCCTTTGCCACTACCAGAAAATCATCGTTTTCCTGGTGAGAAGTATAAGATGCTTAAGGATTTCCTTCTTGACCAGCAGATCATTACTCCCTTCGAGCTTATTGAAAGCCCGATTGCCTCTGAAGAAATACTTTGTTTGGCACACACGCAAAAGTATGTGCAAAGTGTTCAAAGAGGGGATTTAGATTCTAGCATCATCAAGAGAATTGGTTTTCCTTGGAGCCACGAGTTATACCTAAGAAGTTGTGCCGTTGTTGGAGGCGCAGTCGAGGCCTCAAAGTCAGCCTTGAAAAATAAAATATCTGGAAATTTGGCTGGGGGAACCCATCACGCGCATGCTGATCGTGGCGAGGGGTACTGTGTCTTTAATGATATAGCCATTGCAACGAGATACTTACATCAAAACAAACTTGCCAAGCGAATAGCGATCATTGATTTAGATGTTCACCAAGGCAATGGTAATTCAAGCATTCTTAAAAATGATTTAGACGTGTTTATTTTTAGCATGCACGGAGAAAAAGATTACCCTATTATTAAAGTCCCTTCACATTTAGATATTGCTTTACCAACAGGGGCTTCTGATCAAGATTTTTTGGATCAATTGAGATTAGGAATGAAAGAAGTAAAAAGTTTTAAGCCTGATTACATATTTTATCAAACAGGCGTTGACCCTCTTAAAGAAGATCTTTATGGCAAGATGGATTTAACATTAGAAGGTCTGATCCAAAGAGATAGTATAAACTTGCAATACGCTTTTGATAATCATATCCCCATTTCCCTTGCATTAGGTGGAGGGTATGCTAAACCAATTGAACTTAGCGTTGAAGCATATGCTAACACCTATAGGGTTGCAAAAAAAATCTATGGGAACCAAATTTGAAGAATCTACAGATATTTATTGGAATTGATCAAACAGGGGCCGTGGATTCAAAAGGAAGACCGAAGCCTTTGAATGTTTCTTTAATAGACTTAAGGAAAAAAAGCCCCATATATTTTACGAACCTAAAAATAGCTTCCTTAAATCAAAAAAATATCGACGCTCTTTTAAAAGAACATATTGCGGAATTTTCTACGCAACATGTTCTCATTTGTGTTGATACTGTCTTTGGTTTGCCACAAGAATTAAAAACGCCTTTTATAAGAATCTTTAAAGATGCAAAGGATTATACCTTTCAAGGAAAATCTTTCGGTTCACAAGTCGCGCATAGCTTCTTCAATAAGTTTTTGATTTCAAAACGAGTCCCTGCTAGAAAGGTAGAGGGGCTTGTTAACGCCAATAGTGTTTTTAATCTTCATCCATTTCAAAAAAATATTGGTTGCGGAAGCTTTCGTATTATTAAAGATTTAGCTCAAGATCCTGGATGGTTCTCTTTATGGCCTTTTCATAAGGTAACTAAGCAGTATATTATCTGTGAGGGGTATCCATCCTATTTTTGGAAAAATCTTTTAAATTCCAAGATTCGTAACCTCAAATTCCTAAAAGGAAAGTTTAAAACACTTGATTTTAAAAACTTAGACCAAGCAGATAGTTTTGTGCTCGCCTATGGCGCTTCCAAAAATGTTGAGCAGCTTCTTAACTTTAGGCTACCTACAAAGTTTAATAAAGAAGGTTGGATTTTGGGAGTCCCCCTCGAAATAAGGGACTAAAGGCGAGATCTTAATCGTTTTTTTAGCTTTTAAGTTATCATCTTGCGCACTTAGAGATTTATTGTTAATTGCATCCTATAAATACAGAGACAGGAATATAGATGAATAAAGTACGAGTTCAGCTTGTTAAATACGATATGACTAAAACGAAGAACCGAAATCGCAAGGATCTTCTTGTTGATGGAAAAAGCGAACAAGCCGTTATCACTCAACTTGAGAGAATTCATAAAGGTGAAAAAGTCATTACGATCCATGAATTGGTTTGGGATGAAAACCAGATTAAAGAAGTTGCTCGCCTCAATAGGACGGATGAGAACCCAACGTACTTTGGGAAAGTGAAATTTTTTGATGGTGAGAAAGGTTTTGGATTTATCGAACCTGAAAATGAAATGGACGACGTTTTCTTCCATGCAACTGCATGTCCCGAAGGATTACCTCATGATAAGGACAGAGTTGAGTTTAAAGTGAGCAAAGGGCCAAAAGGGTTAACGGCCACTCAAATTAAAATTATCGATTTCGAATGAAAGACCCAGTAGTTTCGAACAACCGTCGAAAATTAGAATTCGATCAAAAGTTAAAGAAAATTGAAAATGAGGAGTTGAAGCTTAAAGCTCTTGAGCAAGAACTTATACGTCTTCAGATAAGAATCTCCACAGAGTCGGCTCCTTTAGTAGAAGAGTTTTGTGAACTTCGATTCGAAAATCTTAACAGGCTCCACCAGTTTCTTTCGGACTCTTTTTTTAAGAAAAAAGAAAAACGCCAAATCATTCACCTCATCGTTGAACTTGCAAATGGTCTGCAGGCAATAGGCGACTCACGGGCCCAGGCTTTTCTAGATGAATTTGTTCTTCAGGATGAGTCCGATTTTGAAGATGATGAGAACGATGGTTTTGAAACCCATAAGTTTTCAGCGCCTCCTCAGGTAGAAAAACAAGCTGAGGGAAAACTTGAGATCAAGTCTCTTTTTCGCCAGCTGGCCAAGGCGTTTCATCCGGATAAAGAGCCATTAGAGCACCTTAAAGAAGAAAAAACAGATATCATGAAGAAGATTACAGCAGCTTATGAAAATCAGGACCTTTACGGACTCCTGAAACTTGAAAAAGAACATCTAGGACCGAGAGAGTTTTCAGAAGATAAAATCGAGCTTTATATCAAATATATTAATGACCGTCTTAAAGAGCTTAAATCTTTTGAGAACAGGTTGAAAAAACACGGGCCGCTGGCAACGGTATATCGATTTATCTTTTCGAGAAAACCGAACATTCAGGAATATAATATTCGAAATGAACTCTCGAAAATTGAAGAAGAAATCCAGAAAGAAAAAGAGCTTCAGCCCATTATTTGGGACAAATCGTCACTAAGACATTTTTTAAAGTCTTAGTTCTTACTCACTTACATTTATCCAGATTTCATTTCTTCTAAGAAACCACAGCTGAAAAGGTGAATTAAATCTAGCAAAGACCGGCTCCCCTTGAGTGGATACGCCATTTCTCTTTAGGGCATCTTGAAATTTTGCTAATTTTTCCTGGTAGCGAGACTCACTCCAGGTTCCCGAATACGTGTAAACAGCAACTTTACGGGAGGGGATCTCAATAAGCTTAATGCGCGAATCATTAGGTATGGGCAGATTTTGGAGGTTGAACCCCTTAGGCATCGTAAATTGAACTCCAAACCCTGACTGAGTTTTGATTTGAGATACAGGAGCAGTCATGGCCATTTTCTTTTGTGATTTATTTCCGCCAAAGATATAGCCGGCAAGAATTTTAAAAGCGGTGTTCCCTGCATTTTCAAAATCCTCATTAACAATTGTTTCGGCAACTGCAACTGACTCGTATTTGCGAATTTCATATTCTTCGTTTTTAAAGACAACAGTATACTTCGGCTCTTCGGCTGCCATGGCGACTCCAAGTGAAATAAACAGAAAATAAAGTCCGCAAATAAATCTCATCAAAAAATAATAGCCCCCTTAAGCTTGGAAATACTACCATTAACCGATTCTACCCCTGTAATTTCTATTGTCTAGAGATTGTCTCACTATCCTTTTCGGCCTAAAGATTGGTAAAAAATATCAAAAAAGAGGAATTCAATGAAATCACTAATTATGACATTTGCTATACTTATTTCAGGCCAGAGTTTTGCCAATAATTATGAAGATATTAAGGTTCTAAAAGAACTCATCGTCACTACTGCTGCAAAGTATCAAGGCCAAGGTGATCCTGATTTTAAAATCCAAAATGAATTGGAACCGCTCGTTAATAAGCTTTTAACTTTGGAGCCCCAGTTAACAGTCATTAATCGGCTACCTCTTATTTTTGGTGTTTGGAAGCAGGTATGGGGGCCTTATGAATACAAAAAAAATGATAGAAGTGTAGATCCAACTCTTAATGCAAAAGAAATTTATCAAGTAGTTTCTCCTGAAGGCTTTTACTATAACGTCTCACCTAATATGGAAGCAAAGAGTAGGACTGAAAAAAATATTAATTACCTAAAAGGCCAATATGTTCTTTCTAAAAAAGATCCAAATGGACTTGATGTAAAATTTGTAAAATTTATTGGTATGAAAACAAGACCAACCGAAAAAGCCATTTATCAATATGTCGACGAAGCTGAGCGCAACCAATTGCCAACACAAATCACGGTTGTACCAAAACCTATCGTGAGATTGTTTTTTGGTGGTGGAACACTACGAGAAATTTATACGGATGACACTCTTAGAATTCTTTATGGTTCAAATAATAAAGAATTTAAGAACCAATATCTCTACATTATGACTAGAGTGAACGATTAGATTTAATGGACTCAAGGTACTGAACGGACTATTATTAGATCATTCATTACCTTGAAGGTACCTATTGAAAAGAAGATCTTTCCTTAAATCTATCACGGCCTTTCTTTTCAGTTTCGGTGCCATTGCTAAAAATGTCATCGGAGCCAAAATGATTAAAAGTAAAACCCCAATTGATTTTCAATGGCCGGTGCAGGAGCCATTTCTCTTTTGTGTTCACCACAACGACCTTTACCCCAAAGGTGTTGGTCACGGCGCAATTGATTCAAAACATTTTAAAGGCCGCGATATGGGCCAGGACTTTCAAGTCAAAGATGGTTTTCGTTTGTACCACGGTAAAGATGTCCCGGGCTTTCCAGTCCATCCTCATCGCGGTTTTGAAACCATCACCATCGTTCGTAAAGGATATGTTGATCATGCCGATTCTCTTGGTGCCGCTGGCAGATACGGCGAAGGCGATGTTCAGTGGATGACCGCTGGAGCAGGTGTGCAGCATTCGGAGATGTTTCCGCTACTAAAAGGTGATGAACCAAATACCATGGAGCTATTTCAAATTTGGCTCAATCTTCCTAAAAAAAATAAGATGGTGAATCCGCATTTCACTATGCTCTGGGCCGACACGATTCCAAGTATTGAAAGCGCAGATAAACTTACTAATGTGAGTCTCATCTGTGGAAACTATGAAAGTAATAGTTTTCATCAGTCCCCACCTGATAGTTGGGCCGGAGATAAGGCCAACGAAGTTAATATTTTGCTGGTGAAAATGAAGCCAGGTGGGACTTTTAAATTTCCCCGCGCCAAAGGTATCACTAATCGGACACTCTATTTCTTTGAAGGAAATGATTTCGAAATCAATGGTGAAAAAGTTGGACCTAAAACGGCGCTAATGGTTGAAAGCAATGTTGAACTAGTTGTTAAGGGAGCGACGACTGAAATTGAGTTCCTCATGCTGGAAGCAAAACCTATTGGCGAACCCGTCGTGCAGCACGGACCTTTTGTTATGACAACTCGAGAAGAGATCTCTCAGACCATAAGAGACTACCAACTTACGCAATTTGGGGGCTGGCCTTGGCCTCGAACTGATATGGTTCACGGGGATAAAATTGAAAAGTTTGCAAAATATCCGGATGGTAAGATTGAGAAAAGGCCTGGTTGAAAAGGGCTACTCGCATTTACAAATTATCTGGAAACTGGTCCGACCTTCTTAGGTGCTTGAGTAGGTTCGCTTTTAAAAGGTTCAACTGAGATGATCTTGTCCCCATCAAAGTGGATTCGAATATTTTGACCGGCAACTATTTTGTAGTCCTTTAATAATTCTGCTGGAAGCTCGATGACTTTTTTAGTCACTAGCTCAACCTGTACCTTATCAGTAGACCACGATTTTATAACCCCGTTTTGTTGTAAAGGTCCTTGGGCGGCGATGGCCACCCAAGATACCATTAGCAAAAAACTATTGCGGAGAAGTCGTATTAGCATCTTTGGTACCTGGTTGAGTTCTGGTTGCTGGTTTACGGAATTCTAATGGCGTTTTTGAATATCCATCTTTTATACATACATTAGCATCAGCGCAGTAAAGTTCATCTTTTTTAGCAAAACAAGCTGTGGTTCCATAAGTTGAACTTCTCATACCAAGCTCATTCACAGACGTTCCCAAGATGATGGCTTCGTTACATTCCTTAATGGAAACCTCTTCAGGATAAGCATTGAAAAATGATCCGTACCCATCAGGATTACCTTCGCATACAACGATTTGCTGATACTTGGCCGATTGATAATAGAAAGGGGCCTGATCTAAATGATCTTTGCTCGGTGGAGTGTAGGTAAATTCAATTGGTGAATTGTTAGAGTTAATCTTTTTAAGATCTACTCCCTGGTCCTTTAGCTCTTGGAGAATTTTACTTTCTCCAGCAGCTTTCTGAGTTCGTATGTCTGGATTTTCCATTTCGTTATCCATCGACTGTTTACTCAAAGCTGTCCATAACCAGTAAAAGCCATTTGGGATGCCCTTTGATTTAAATTTCTCTAAATCAATAATCTTTCCGTCTATCTTAAGAGTTGTTGGAACTAGTTCTTTGGTTACGCCTTTGTCTTCATTGACTGCTTTTATAAACATCGGTGAAGAACCACATTCAACTTTCACAAGCTTGTTAGCTGCGTGTGAAGCTTCAATTTCTTTAACCGGCTTTAGCTTGCATGATTTTGTGGCCGGGATACTACTTCCACCAGCAGGATTTGGTTTGTTATTACCACTCAAAGAAGTACTTACCCATTCTTTGGCATCAGTTTTCGCCTTGAATTCTTTAGAGCAGTCATCAGCTGAGGGACATTCATCGGAAGCTGTTCCTAGGCACAGGACCCGATTGCCGTCTATTGTATCGCCAAAACAAACCTTGGTTTTAGTGTTGTCTTTCCCTAAGCAGGTGGTGATCACAGGCTGATCTTTCCATTCTAATGCATAGGATGGCATAGCAATTGGGAGTGTTGCCGCAAGGAGGATAAGGCGAATTTTCATAGTGGTCCCTTTAGTATACCTAATCGGACGGATACTGTTTAAACTTAAACATCACGATACAAATTAAGTCCAGGCAGCTATAATCTAACGTTTAAAATCAATGATTTGGCGATCTCATTTTTTTGAGGCATGCTTGGATAGATATTTATATTACTTACGAGGATTGATCTGTGAAAAACTGGGCCGGTAGTTTAGAGTTTCATCCTAAAAATATCTTGCACCCCACTTCGACCGAGGGGGCACAAGCACTGGTCAAAGAACACCTCGCTTCAAAGAAAACAATTCGCATGCGCGGAACTGGCCATTCATGGACAGGACTTATTGCTACGGATGATTCATTTCTTCATTTGGATGAAATGCAAGGGATTATTGATGTCAATGCTACCGATCATTTAATTACTGCCAAAGCAGGAACCAAGCTCGCTTTGTTTGGTGATGAAGCTTTTAAGCACCAACTTGCTCTGCCTAATCAAGGCGACATCAATCATCAATCGATTGCGGGTGCTTTAAGTACTGGAACGCATGGAACGGGAATAACCCTTCAGTCCATGTCCAATCAGCTACGCAAGATCACGATGGTCACGGGCACCGGTGAAATCCTGAATATTGATGGTGAGAAAAACGCTGATCTCCTAAAGGCCGTAGGGGTTTCTTTTGGATCAGTCGGTGTTATCACTGAGGCGACAATTAAAATGGTTCCGGCGTATAAATTAAAAGTTGAAACTTTCTCTGAAGACATGAAAGTGAGTCTGGAAAAATACAAGTCGCGCCTAAAAGATAATCGCCACTTAGAGATGTTCTATTTTCCTGTCGGCGATTGGTCGATGGTTAAACTAATGAACATAACTGAAGAGAAAGAATCAGCTCCTTCCAAATTGAAAAAAATGAGCGAAATCGTCCTGGATAACTGGCTCTTTGAAGGCCTGAATATTCTAGCGAATAAAACAAATTCTTATAAAGGTCTAGATACTTTTATGCGGAAATTTGTGAATCATGAAGTCTCTGTGGACTGGTCGCACCGGGCCTTTCCATCTGCACGAAATGTTCGGTTTATGGAAATGGAATATAACCTTCCGGTAGAGAAGTTCGAAGAAGTCTATGCAGAATTGGTGGCCTCCATCAAAAAACACGGTTTCCAAACCCTGTTTCCGATTGAGATTCGTTTTGTGAAAGGTGACGAGCTGTGGCTTTCACCGGCCTATAAACGCGATAGTGTTTATTTTGCCATTCATACTTACATTCAACAGGATTTCAGACCTTACTTCGAAGAAATGGAAATAATTTTCAAACGACATGGCGGCCGTCCTCATTGGGGTAAATGGCATACATTGAATCACGATGATCTTGAAGCGGTCTATCCTAAATGGCACGATTTTATCAAACTTCGCTCCGAGCTTGATCCCCATGGAGTGTGGTTGAATGATCATTTGCGATCTATGCTTTACAAGAAAAAATAAATTCTAGTTACACCCACTTTTCTCTGGAGAATAGCATGGCCTGGCCCGTAAGTTTACAAGCTGACAAAGTCCTTCTGACTGAGGGAGAGGAATCCCACAGTATGTATCTTTTGCTTGAGGGACAGCTGATCGTCACTAAAAAAGATGGTGATCAAGACGTCATCCTCGGCCACATCAATGCTGGCGAGGTTGTGGGGGAACTTTCATTCCTTGATCAAGAGCCTAGAAGTGCAACAGTCCGGGCGGTTAAGGATTGTAAACTTGCTCAAATTCCCTTGAAAACGATTGACGATATTTTTAAAACTCAACCACAGTGGCTTGAGGTTTTTATCAAAACATTGGTGAAGCGCATTCGTAATGCCGATTCTAGGATTAAGGTTTAATTATGTGGGGACAAACAGAAAAAACAAGCTGGCTTAGAGAGCAAACCATCAAGCGGTCTTATCTTGAAGAAGTAGGTTCCAAAATTGAAGAGCTCAAAGCTTCGTTTGATATCGTTCAATATGGTAATCTTTCTTATGACTCTAATCTCTATCCACTTTATTTAGTGAGGTCTCGAAAATTTGATTCCTCCAAGAAGACGGTGCTGATAACTGGCGGCGTGCACGGGTATGAAACAAGTGGTGTCCATGGAGCTTTGGCGTTTATGAGTCGTGAAGCAAAGAAATACAGTGACTCGTTTAATTTTATCTGTGCTCCGTGTATTAGTCCCTGGGCCTATGAAACGATTAACAGATGGAACCACAAGGCAATAGATCCAAACCGATCATTTTATCCGGACAGTCCCGCTGAAGAATGTAAATTGTTTTTAAATGCGGTTTCTGGAATTGAAATTTTCGCTCATTTTGATCTGCACGAGACAACTGACACGGACAACACCATCTTTAGACCAGCACTTGAAAAAAGAGATGGGAAGCCTCAGGAGTTTTCAGAAATACCGGATGGCTTTTATGTAGTCGGGGATACACATAATCCTCAGAAAGAATTTCAAAAGGCAATTATCGAATCAGTGAGAAAGGTTACTCATATTGCACCTGCCGATGAGAATGGAAACATCATTGGTGTCCCTCTCGAGGATGAGGGCGTGATTAATTATGATATGAAAAAGCTTTTCCTTTGTGGGGGATTTTCGGGTGCTCAATTTTCAACGACCACAGAAGTTTATCCTGACAGTCCTAAAGTTACCGATGCTAATTGTGTCGATGCTCAGGTGGCGTCTATTCGGGGTGGGCTTGATTATATTGTAGGTCTTAAATGAAAATTGCTGTTATTTGCTGGGGATCGATATTCTGGGACAAGGGTAGTCTTAAAACTACTGGAGATTGGAAAAATGATGGCCCGGAATTACCATTAGAGTTTTGTCGAATCTCCTCCCACGGTAAGTCTAAGGAACGAGTCACTTTAGTTTTAGATGAATCAAGCAAAACATGTGTCACTTATTGGGATCTGATGGCCGCAACAGATTTAAAAACAGCAAGAAACAATCTGAGAGATAGAGAAGGATCTGTGACGGATGATATTCATACTTTCACTCGGAATCAAAACCCGCTATCCATTATTGCTAAACAAATTGAGATATGGCTCGAGAAGCATACTGAAGTTGATGCCGTTGTGTGGACTGGATTAACTTCGAATTGGTCCGAGTTTCGACACACTAAATTTTCAAAAGAAGATTTGGTTCAATATTTAAATTCAAAGAAAAATTCCATTGTAAGGATCAAAGAATATTTTGATAAGGCCCCTCCTCAAGTACAAACTGATGGAAGGGACGTTTTTGTGAAGTGGTGTAATAATCACGAGAATATTTGAGCATCACTACTTATTGTGGCACATATGTGCATGCTTGCTGATTTCCTACCCCACCAGTCACTGCAATAGTGCGGAGTACATTATATCCCGCAAGAGGATTGCAGCCAGAAAATGAATCCCAGCTCGTATGTGCCGAACTAGAGAAAGGTTTGGTAACGGAACTATTTTTGGGTATGAAACAACACTGATGAGTATCGTTGCTTCCAGATTTAACACCGTTTAGATGCTGAACAAAATAGTCACTTGATCCTGCACCACAAGAATTAAAGCATCCACTCCAACCCTCCATTGGATCTGAGCACCAGCCATTGGAATCTGCATTGGCAGGGACATAACAACAGGTCAGAGTTCTTCTTACCCCTGGAATACAAGCAGTAATCCTATTAGTAGTATACCCAGGAATAGCAGGACAAACTCCTACATTTAAATTATCTGGGGTTAGTGCTGGTGTACAAAACCCTTGTTTCGCAATGGCCACAGATGCTGCTTGTAGCACACAAGATGTAATCGTACTAAGACCGGCGGCATCCGTGGTAAAAGAAAGAGTCAGTGTTTTGTTGATAAAAGGAAAATCTCGGACGTTTTCCATTGATTTTTTACTACCCTTAACCTGTAAAAGAGCTTTGGAACTTCCCGGCCCAAATGGAAAATTTGTTCCGGCAGTATAATCTGGCATCGTAAACTCGAGATTATCAATCGTCAGTTTTCCAATTGTTTTATGGGCCAAATCGGTTGAAGAATAGATTTTTCGGCTTCGAACTCCGGCCTGATCCGCCAACCACAATTCAACCGGAACGGGTGTAGTTCTAATCGTACTACCTTGAAAAGTTGTGTTTTCTAAACTCGCAGTACAGTCTTTTGAACTGGCCAGAAGTCTCTCAAGTTCGACTCGCAATTCGCTATGGTCAATGCTTCCTTGCATATTGGTCTGCACCGTTGAAGAATTTTTACTCATCTGCATGATGACGAGAGCAAGTCCGGATACCATTGCTAAAGCAATCATTACTTCAATCATTGAAAAACCATTTCGTGACACATCTTTTCTCAAGGTATCTCCTGTTTATTAAATCTATCATTCTTTTCATTTTTGGAACTGAAATTGATCTGTTGTATTGAGTAAATCGAACCTGACAAGAGAAGGCGGTTAAGGGTATTCCATATCTTCTGATACAAGCAAGATGAAACTTGGACGAGACAAAACACATTGGGGTGAACCAGTGTACAACCGTATCTGAAGGACATAAAACTTGTTTTAATTGTACAGGTGGAGATTTCGTTT
>JBILYY010000208.1:0-4993 GCA_044377495.1 Bacteriovoracaceae bacterium
GATTGACTCCTCTAAATGGAGTGTTATCGAAGAAGGTCTAAAACGAGTTCAGGGAAAAGCTATTGTTAACTCAATATCTCTTAAAGAAGGCGAAGCCAAATTTATTGAGCAGGCCAAGCTTGTCAGAAAATACGGTGCCGCGGTTGTCGTAATGGCGTTTGATGAAAAAGGTCAAGCCGATAGCTATGAAAGAAGAATTGAAATTTGTGCTCGTGCCTACAAGGTTTTAACCACAATTGTTAAATTCAAGGCCGAAGATATAATTTTTGATCCAAACATACTGACTGTTGCGACAGGCATGGAGGAACATAATAATTACGCTGTAGATTTTATTAAGGCCACAACTTGGATCAAACAAAATCTTCCTTACGCTAAAATCAGTGGGGGGATTTCGAATCTCTCATTTTCATTCAGAGGTAACAATACCGTTAGAGAAGCTATGCATTCTGCATTTCTTTATCATGCCATAAAAGCTGGCCTTGATATGGGGATCGTAAATGCTGGGGCATTACCTATTTATACCGACATTCCTAAAGAACTTCTTGATCATGTTGAGGATGTAATTTTTAATCGTCATCCAGAGGCAACTGAAAAATTAATCGAACTAGCAAGTCGTGTGAAAGGTCAGGGAAAAGTTGAGAAGAAAGACGAGGAATGGCGTTCGCTTCCAGTCGAACAACGTTTATCCCACGCTCTCGTAAAAGGGATTGTTGATTTTATTGACGCTGATACTGAGGAAGTTAGGAAAAAAGTAAAAAGACCTTTGGAAGTAATTGAAGGTCCCCTCATGGCCGGTATGAGCATCGTTGGAGATCTTTTTGGCGAAGGGAAAATGTTCCTACCACAGGTAGTAAAATCTGCCCGAGTTATGAAAAAAGCTGTTGCTTACCTACAACCATTTATTGAAGCCGAAAAATCCGGATCTGTTGCCAAAAGAAACGGAAGAATCCTCATGGCAACAGTTAAGGGTGACGTTCATGATATTGGCAAGAATATCGTAGGCGTGGTTCTGGGATGCAATAACTATGAAGTTATCGATATGGGCGTAATGGTTCCGTGTGAAAAAATACTCGAAGAAGCAAAAAAACTTGATGTTGATATGATTGGACTCTCTGGACTGATCACGCCTTCTCTAGACGAAATGGTTCATGTTGCTAAAGAAATGCAGCGTCTAAATTTCAAAGTTCCTCTTCTCATTGGTGGAGCAACAACTTCCAGAATACATACAGCAGTTAAAATTGATCCTCACTATCAAGGTTCAGTTATTCACGTGTCTGATGCCTCACGCGCTGTCCCTGTTGTTGAGAAGTTTCTGAATGAAAATACAAAGCAAAAACTTCATGAAGAACAGAAAGCTGAGTATGTTAAGATGCGCGAACACCACGAAGCGACACAGAAAGCGGAAAAGCTCTTAACGTTAGATAACGCTCGTAAAAACAAAGTTAAAATTGATTGGGCCGCATCGGAGATTAAAAGACCTATTAAACTTGGCCTAACTGTCCTTGAAGATTTCTCCCTTGCTGAATTAGTGCCCTATATTGACTGGACACCTTTCTTCATGACTTGGAGATTACGTGGGGCATACCCAGCAATTTTTCAAGATGAAACCTATGGAGTTGAGGCCAAAAAACTTTTTGATGATGCCCAAACTCTCTTAAAAGAAATAGTTAAAAATAAATCATTAAAAGCTAAAGCGGTTTTTGGATTATTTCCGGCCAACTCAATCGGTGACGATATTGAAGTTTACAGTGTAGATGATAAAGTTCATGAATGGACGTGCGAGAAGCATGGTAAACATCAAAAAACACTTCAAGTTGGTAATGAAGCCAAAATTCAAACGACCCTTCGAATGCTCCGCTCACAACGTCAAATGGATGAGGCGACCTCTCCGAATCCAGCTCTATCAGACTTCGTGGCCCCAAAAGACCTGGGTAAAGTTGATTACATGGGTGCCTTCTGTGTCACTTCTGGCATTGGCCTAGATGAGCTATGCAAAAAATATGAGGATGATCAGGATGATTACTCTTTGATTATTGTAAAATCCCTCGCAGACCGACTCGCAGAAGCTTTTGCTGAGAGACTCCATCAGAAGGTTAGAAAAGAGTACTGGGGATATGTTCCAACTGAGGACATTCCTAATTCTGAGCTTGTTAAGGAATTGTATCAAGGTATCAGACCAGCTCCAGGATATGCAGCTTGCCCTGACCACCTTGAAAAGATAGAACTCTTTAATCTTCTTGATATTGAGAAAACGATTGGTGTTTCCCTGACTGAGTCGATGGCAATGGTTCCACCTTCATCGGTTAGTGGATGGTATTTTGCCCATCCTGAATCGAGATATTTTAATGTTGGAAGGATTGGCAGAGATCAGTTAGAGGATTATGCTAAAAGAAAAGATAAACCGTTAAATGAAATGGAGAAGTGGCTTTCAGCTAACTTAATGTAATTATGGCCAAGGTCACCGAACATATCAAGAATGCCAAAGGCACACTTTTCTCATTAGAAATACTTCCGCCCAGTACGGGTGAAAGTATCCAAAAACTTTTTGATAATCTTGCGCCCTTAATGGAGTTCAAACCTAAATTCATTGATGTGACTTATCACAGAGAAGAATTTGTGTATAAAAAAATGCCCAATGGTCTTTTGGAGCAAAAATCGATCCGTAAACGTCCCGGTACAGTTTCAATCTGTGCAGCTCTTATGCACAAGTTTGATATCGATACCGTTCCTCACATCATTTGTGGCGGCTTCACTAAAGAGGAGACGGAATACGCTCTGATTGACTTGAACTTTCTTGGAATTGATAACGTGTTGGCATTGCGTGGAGACTGCATCAAGGGTCAAAAGACTTTTGAACCAACTCCTGGTGGCCACCGCTTCGCCGATGAACTGGTTCATCAGATCAATCAAATGAACAGAGGGCTCTATTTATCAGATGAACTCCAGAACCCTACTTCGACAAAATTTTGTATTGGAGTTGCCGGGTATCCTGAGAAACATTATGAAGCTCCAAACTTAAAAACTGATCTTAAATACTTAAAACAAAAAATTGATAACGGTGCCGAATACGTAGTGACTCAAATGTTTTTTGATAATAAAAAATATTTTGAGTATCTGGAAAAATGTCGAGCTGAAGGAATTAATATTCCTATCATTCCGGGCCTAAAACCGATTACGACTAAGTCCCAGATCACTAACCTGCCTCGTAACTTCTTCCTGGATATGCCGGATGACCTAATTGATGCGATTGAGAAATGTCGTAATGATGAGGAAGTTAAAAATGTAGGGGTTGAATGGTCAATTATGCAGGCCAAAGAACTTATGGAAAAGAAAGTTCCGTGCTTGCATTTTTATTCCATGGGTAAATCGAATGCTATACAGCAAATAGCCTCAAAATTATTCTAAGTTATTTACGGGGACATTGATTGCAATCACTATCTTTTTTTTGCGACAGTTCCCGTAACTCTTCTACTTTCTGATAAAAATAATCTTTTATCTTTTTGCCTTGATCGTTATCTAAAAGCCAGCCGAGTTTTGAAACACCCGGGATTCTACCGGCCAAATACTCTACCACTTCTTGCCCTACTAAAATATTCCTATCAGGCATAACCATGTGAATCTTCTCCAGGCACGCCTCTCTAGATAGTTCTGGGAACTCGACATAAATGAAATCTTCTCTGGCCGATATGAAACAAAGGGACTTGTCCAAATACTCTAGACCTTGCTTAAATCTTAAACAAAGTGGACATTCAGGATCAAAGAGGACAAGTGGTAAATGGTATTTCATACGCCTATATTGTATCATATTAATTAAGAGGTATTCATGAAAGAAGAAAATCTGAGTTCAAAAATGGAAGTGTTTGTTTGTAATCACAAACGCGATGGAGATGAATGCTGCCTTGATAAGGGCTCCAAAGAACTCACCGATAATCTTAAAAAGTGGGCCAAGGAAGAAATGAATAGAGAAATCAAGGTTTTTAGAAGTGGATGTCTGGGAAAATGTTCTGAGGGGATAGCCTTGACCTGCTTTCCTCAAAATAAATATATCTTAGAAACGAAATTGGATGATTTAGAAGAAATAAAAAAGGGCCTCAAAGAGGCCCTTCAAAAACTTAAAACTTAACTTCTACTTTTTGGCCAACATCTACATTCGATAGCTTTTTCGTCTTAAGACCCTCGAAAGAGAAATCATAAGTACCAGCTTTCAAAATTATATAGAAACTTCCATCAGCATTAATTTTATATGTCTGAAGTTCTTTCGAAGTTCCGGCCTGTAAAATTTTAATTGTCTGATAGTCAGTCGCATTCACTAAACCTTGTAAGCTAGGACCATTTAATCGAGTGAATAAATGCATCCAACCTAGACGATTTCTTAGAACTGTTTTGTCACGCCAGTTCTTGAAACTTGGGTGGAAGCCTTGTGAAGTACTGTTCACTTCAATGACAAAAGGAATTACTTGATGTGTAGTATACATCCAGTCAATATCACCACCATCAGCATTGTATAAAAGTTCCCAAGCAGTACCTGGTTTATAATCTAGCTTCTTAGCAATCTCGACACCAATCGCTTCAACCGCTTCAGTTGTAGGGGTTTTACGAGGACGACAGCCAAATGGATATATCACTAATTCAGAATATGAGTGATATGAAATGTTAAAGACAGGCTTGATGCTTCCTACAAAGTTCATCATTGCTTGTGTTTCAGGTTCAGACGCCGGAGCGGTACCACGGTAATCCTGGGCCGATGTTGATGCACTCGAACCATTACAAGAGTTCCAACCTGTAGGATAGTTTCGGTTAATATCTACACCGTGATCATTCCTAGTGTTTTTTCTCCACATAGAATCTTCATTCCACATTTTATTGTTACCATCTAGGTTGAACATTGGAATAACCCAAATAGCTGTCTCATTTACCCACTTAGTAACTTCAACTTTCTGACCATAATTTGAAGTCAAATATTCAACCATATCGGTAGTAATTTCTGGCGTCA
>JBILYY010000209.1:0-4985 GCA_044377495.1 Bacteriovoracaceae bacterium
CTTTGTATTAATGGCGATCTTGCAAATCTGTTTGCTTGGTATGCTGTTTTGGCATAATTGGTTTAATGCTTTATTTATATTCTTGTTACCGATGGTGGTTGGACTGCTACTTACTTCTTGGGCGACGTTTGACCATCATTCAAATCTTGATACAAAAAATGAATTTGCAGGAAGTCGAAACATACTTGATCCTTTCTACAATCTTATGACTGGAAATTTAGGCTTTCACACTGCTCATCATGTGAAGCATGGACTGCACTGGTCAAAAGTACCGGAGATGCATGCATCTATAGAGCATCTTATTCCAAAGCATTGCTATCTAGAGGCGGGATTCCCGTATTCGTGGTTTAGCTATGTTAAAAAGACGATGCCATTTCTTAGGACTGCAACATTTTCGAAATGATTTGAAATCTTTATTTGCAGTTACTGCTGCTAGGATTGATTTCCTTTAGAATTTTTTTAATATTCCTGATTTCTTCTTCTTTTTTTAGTGCCGTATCGAAGTTGTCGATAGGTCTTGTCACCTGAAATATTTTTGAATTGATCTTCTCTTTCATAGACCTCAAAAGATAATTCATCGATGTTCCTCTATTGGCACCTTTATCCTCATTCATAGAAACAAAAGATTCCTTGCTCGTATGGCTATGATTAATTCCGATAACTTCACCTGAAGAGTTAAAGACTGGTGAGCCAGACGCGCCTCCAGTTGTTGGAATATGATGCTGAAATATCCCACCAAGGGGCTGCAATGAATTAATGACTTCATCTTTAACCTTGCCTTCACCGGCCTGAATTCCAAAAGCGTTAGAGTTGCCAACGACACTTCCCTTTTGCGCCTTTACAGGAGCACAGTTAAGTTTCACCTTTGGGACAAGATCAGATAATCGTTTCGCAGTTTTAGGCGGTTCCATCTCGACAAAGCAAACATCCTTACTTTTGTCACAGTAAAGAATTTTTTTACACTTTACCCAGTCAGGCGTGTTGCTATTAAGAGTTATCTCGACACCTCGGCAATCACTTGGATTAGCATCAAGTGGTACCGCAATGTGAAAATTCGTCATTACAATATTATCACCAACCAGAAAAGACGTTCCCTCGTTCTTGGTTCCGGACGCAACTCGCGTTTGAAAAACAGAAAGACCTCGTTGCCTTTCTTCTTCAAATTTTTTCTTATCTACGCAAAAAGAAAAACCCAGTTTTTCAGCAAACACAGCATCGTTTGGAATTGTTTTATTTCCGAAATTATCTATTCCGTTTTCTACAAATTTTGGACCTTGTACCCAAACTTCATTTTTTTTACATTCACTTGAATCCATCACGTAATTCTTGTACAAAAAATGAAGATTTAGATCAGTGACGTCTGGGAAGATGACCTTTGTGCTCATCTCAATGAATTTTTCAATCCCAAGACTTTCTTGAGAACAGATATTAGATTCAGCAAAGCTGATAGAAATTAAAGAAAGATAAAGAATTACATAGTTCATCAGAATCTATTTCGGTTTTTAATGAGAATTCTTTACTTGAACTGAGAGACCGATTTGGTCAACTTTGCTGTTTTCTATTGAAAATCCCCCTTGAGGAGGTCGCTTTTCATAGAACTAAAGACAAGGCGAAGGCATTTTTCGGGGCTCCCCATATTCATCTAAAACACCAGGCCCAGTTTGATCTTGGCCATAGTGAGTACGGTAATCAATTCCGGCCGCCTTTCGGGCGATATTTTCAAAATAGACTGCACGATATTCAGAAATAAAGGCAAATTCATACTTCTCGCCTTGAACAAACCTCATATCAAGAATGCCTCGGATAGAATCAAAAGCATGGTACATTTCATGGGCCAAAGCGACATGAGGAGGAAGTCCCTCTGTCTTCGGATTCCAACCAATACTGCCACCTGCTCCGATATTATTAAAAGGCACATCTTCATTTGTCATGCGGCCATAATTAAAAATTGATAGTGCATTTGCACGGTATATACCGCGAAAACTTACGCCTGCATCATCTCTTGGATTAAACGCATTTCCACCATAAGTAATGTTGAGAGGAAAATAAGATCTTTCCAACTGCCGCAGTAATTTCTGCCCTTCAGGAATGGCCTCAATTTTTTTAAGGGCCTCAACCACGTATCCAAGAAAGACATTTGTAAAATCAGTTTGAAGTTCACCATTCAATTTGAAATACGAGCCACTTTTATAAATAACGATCTCATCACTTTTATAAAGTTTAATTTGAAGGGAAGTTACATTTTCATTTTGACGAATAGCTGGCCAGAAAGGATCTAGTTCATCACGTCCATTGCAGCTATAATTAGGCAGCAAGGCACTCGATACACCAATCCGTTCCATTAATTGTTCTCGAGAGTAATCACGAAAATGATCATTCTCTGCTTGGTACAAGCTATAATCCTGAGCCAAGGCACTTAGTGATGTTAAAAATATGAAACATATGAATTTCATGCTTTTAGATACCAAAATATAGATGGATAACAAGCATTTAGGTAATAGTTACTTACAAAAAAAAAGCCGCCCGAAGGCGGCTTTAATCTTAGCCAAGGCTTGGCAAGAATTCAAAACACAAAATAGCAATGAATGTTGGGTACAAGGCACCTTTCAAAAGACCAAGTGGTGTAATTCCATTTGATCCGAATGACTCCTTCAAAATTCCAAAACCTGCAGGATTTGGAGCATTTGCAATCACCGTTAAACCACCACCTGTTACCGCACCGGCCATAAGCCAATACTTCGCAGAATCAGTTAACTCAACCAGTGAACCGAGGTATGTAAGGGCAGCATTATCTGTAATTCCTGTCAGACCAGTAGCACCAAAGTAGAGAACCTGATCAGACAAACTTGCAATTAACGGCTGAAGCCACCACTTTTGAGGAGTTCCAAGAACAATTAATCCTGCGAGGAAAAATCCAACCATGAGTGAGGACTTAACCTGAACTTCATCTTGAAATTCATTTGTTACAGTCGTAAAGCCCATGAAGAAAAGAAAAAGGCCCATGAAGACGACCATATGATGAGCAGTTAAAACGACTAGGCCTAAGAAGATAACGTGCACCATTGTTACCCACCAAGGGGGAAGCATTTTTTCTGTATTATCAGCTCTTAACTCAAAATTTCCGGCCAATTCTTTTTTGAAGAAAAATGCAATACTTAACGAACTAATGATACAAGCAATTGCCGCTTTATATCCAAAGTTAGCAATCATATGAGACATGCCCCAGCCCCATTTACTGGCAACCATTAAAACGGGAGGTGCAGCAAAGTGAGTAAGAGTTCCACCAATAGAAACGTTCACAAATAAAAGACCGATCGTTGCATACTTCAATTTATCGCTCATCTCACCTTTAGAATAAAAATTCTTAAGCAAAATAATTGCAGTAACTGTCATAGCAGCTGGCTCGGTTATGAATGATCCAAGAAGAGGTCCCACAACCAGAGTCGTAAAAAAGAAAGACATCTTTTTTGGAAGGGGAACAATCTTTGAAATCATAACAATAATTTTTTCGGATAGTTTAATAACAGGTCTTGTTCCGGCCATGGCCATAATTACAAACACAAAACCTGGCTCAGTAAAATTTAGAGATTCAAGATAGACGACTGGTGCATGAATTCCATCGACCCCAATGACGATTAAAATAAACACAACTGCCCACATTCCAAATACAGCTTCAACCTCTGCCATAAAATGGAAAAAGTTTTCACCGATAGAACCTTCCGGATAATGGTGCGCAATTTCGGCAAACTTTGAAACAACGAATGTGTGAAGAACTGCTATGGCGAAAATAATCGTCGCCGACAGTTCGATGATAGTAGGATTCATCTACTCCCCTTTTTTAAAAAAACTATATGTACTAATAGTTTAAGGGGAAATTCGATTACGGGGAAAAAAAAATAACTAGCCGTTTTTACCGATAGAATTTACAGGACAAGCATCCATTTGCTCAATACATAGAGCAATCTCATCAGGTGTTGTCGGTTGCTTCTTAACGTAAGCATTTCCATTATCGTCTTCTGCATAAAATTCAGGTGCACCCGAGTAACAGACGTTACATGCGATGCAGCCCTCGCCCCCATCATCATCGGGATCAGTACAGTAAAAGGCACCGGGGATATTTTTAGGATGTTTGTTTTTTAAATTAGCCATAGGCCCTATCTTATTGATCTAAGGAGAGAGAATCAAGTGTTTGTCGTGCGTCATTTTTGACATTTCCCTACCAGCGTATGTAATTTGTCTTACTTATTTACCAAGAGGAAATAAAATGGACCAAAAGATTATTGAAAAAGCCAAAATCTGGGCAACTAACACATATTTTTCTGAGAAAGATCGGGCAGAAATATCGAAACTTTTGGACACTTTACCAACAAGTGAAATCGAGCTTACCGAGCGTTTTTACCGGGATTTAGAGTTTGGCACGGGTGGCCTTCGTGCCCCTATGGGCATGGGCCCAAATAGAATGAATAGATATAATATCCGCCGCGCGACTCAAGCCATGAGCCAAATGATCATTAAAAATTTTGGTGGAGGTTCAGCAGTCATTGGTTATGACTCAAGGAACCTTTCAAAGGAATTTGCACTTGAAGCCGCAGGAGTGTTTGCAGCGAATGGAATTAAGGCGCATGTGTTTCGTGTTCTTTTACCAGTTCCCATGCTGTCTTTCGGCGTTCGATATTTTAAAGCTCAAGCTGGGATCATGATAACTGCCAGCCACAATCCTCCAATCTACAATGGTTTTAAGGCATACTGGGACGATGGGGCGCAAGTTGTTCCTCCAGTAGATAAAGAAATTATCAATGCCTATAACGATCTAACAGACTGGCAAACGATTAAATACATGCCATTCGAAGAAGCTCTTACCAAAGGACTGGCATTATGGACTGATGAAAAAGTTGAAGAAGCTTTTTATCAGGTGGTTGAGAATAAAGTCATTCAAGATCTGAACATGTGTAAGGATCACGGCTCTAAACTTTCTGTTGTCTACA
>JBILYY010000210.1:0-4937 GCA_044377495.1 Bacteriovoracaceae bacterium
ATGAAGGAATTGATTCATTGAAAATTGAAGGGCGCATGAAGAGTCATCTCTATGCGGGAACGATGAGCAAGGTTTATTCCGAAGCGCTGGCCTATTATCGCCAGCATGGAAATTTTCTATCCGATGACCTGCTTTATTGGGAATCAGAACTCAAAAAAGTTTCCCACCGGGCGTATACAAATGCAAGTTTGGTTGAAGCTGCTGGCACAGATAGCATTTTCAACGAAAGAGAAAATACCGAAACAGAGTGGCAGATGGCCGGAACTGTAATCGAGGCGTCGCCAAAGTCGGGGATTGTAATCGAAGTGAGAAATGCTTTTAATCAAGGTGATGAATTAGAAATTCTTCCCTTCAAAGGCCAGGCAATTTCAATTGTTGCCCAAGAGATTACCGATATCATGATGAAACCAGTGACTAGAACGAGACCATCGACACTGATTAAGCTTCCCTTTCAAGCTGGAGTTGAAAGTCTTCACTTGATTCGACAAAGGGTCAAAGTATGAAGCTTACGACTTTTGCACAAAGCTTGAATGATTTGAATTTAATCAAAGATCAGGGCCTTCAAGAAGTGATTCTAGGACATCAAGATTTTTCACGATTTGGAAAATTAAAAAACGAAGATTTTTTTGAATTTTCAAAACGTGCAAAAGAATTAGGTCTTAAAGTCATTTTCGAATGGGATATTCTCATGACTGAAAATACATTTTTAAAACTTGCTCTTGAGATTGTTCCATTTTTAGATTCATTTGATTCACTCCGAGTTCAGGACCCCGGTGCTCTTGAGTGGGGCTTTAAAAATACCACCAAGCCTTTGCAATTCATCGCTGAGAATGGAAATCACAATCTTCCTGGCCTGCAGGGTTGGATTGATCACGTTCAGGGTAGGATGGAAAGAATAGCTTTATCAATCGAGCTTCCAAAAATCAAAATTGAGGAATATTGCAAGATTTTGAAAGTTCCCTGTGAGCTTTTAGGGCTTGGACGTATACTACTTTTCTACACTCCAAGGCAGCTTTTGAGTCCTCTTACTGAAGACAAATTGTCTTTTAATCAAGAAATAAGTGCGGTTGGTGAAAGCGAAGAGTCTCCTCATAAAGGGTTTCCCATTATAGAAAATCGCCATGGAACATTTATGTTTCATATTAAAGATTTTTGCCTTGTGGACTTTGCTCAGGAGCTTAAAAGTCTTGGCCTCAGTTTTTTTCGTGTGGATCTTCGTTTCTCTGCTTTTGATCAACTAAAAGAAATAAAGGCATTAACTGAAGAGTTTAATGAGGATTCATTCGGCACATTCAAGGAAAAATATCCCCAAGATCTCATGCGGGGTTTTTACCTCGTCAATAAAACAGACGTGCTTTTTCCCAAGCTTAAAAATCATCGTCTTCAATCGAGGGAAGGTAATTACCTTGGAGAAGTTTTGGAAGCTGAAAAAGGTTCACACCTTGCCATCTTTGTAAAAAACTCAAAAGGCTTACGTAAATCGGATAAATTGAAAATTGTTCACCCAAAAGGTGAGGTGTTTGAAGCGTTGATCTATTCGCTGCGAAATCTAAGCCTTGAAGAAGTCGAATATATTGAACCTCAAAAGACAGCACTTATCCAATTTGTGGGTGGGGTTTGGGTCAAGTCCCATGTTTTTTATCAGCACCCTTAGGATTATTAAATGAAAATTTATTTGATACTTGTACTCACTGCTTCATGTGCAGACTATAAATACACCGATCCTAAACAGGAAAAAATTACTTATTATCTTTGTGATAAAAATCAAGAAGTTGTTGTAAAACATTCGGATGATTATGAAAGTATTATCATACGCTATCACAAAGATCAGCAGGTTCTCCTGCATAGTTTTGTGACAACGACTGATACTGGATATCATAACGATAATCTTCTTTGGCTTACTAAAGGGAATAGGGCCGTACTGGTTGAGAAATTTCCAGATGGATCTGAAAAAAAAATCTTTAAATCATGTGTCGCTGAAAAATTGAAATTGCAGTATTAGGCCTGGTACAAACCAGACCTAAGGGCACCAAGTAGAGCAGCTTTTGCGACAATATGATGGGCCTTTGGAAGTTTAACAATATCTTTGCGCGAAATAAGTTGTTGATGACGAATTTTATTAAAACTAATTCCCATGTCCTCACAGTTTTCATCCCCATAACGCCAGTCCCATTTTTTAAAACGTGCGCTTGCAAGATTGATTGGACCTGCGAAGTCGACTAATGTCATACGACCTTTGATATTGAGATATACAGGGAAATAGCTGAGTGCAATTTCTCGGAGAGATCGGTGAATAGGAACACGGTAACCAAGAACGGCCGTATTTGTTTTAGAAATGGCCCCCCATTTTCCCTTTTCTTTGAAGAGTGTCACTACATGGTCATCATCGTTGTGGGCCCTAAGATCCATAACAAGTGGTCTTTGACCAATTTGTTCCAAAAGAAATGCAGCAACCATGGCACCTTCAAAACAGTGACCTTTTCCTGTTTCTAGAACACGCCTTGCTGACCTTGCTGAATTATCTGGATTATATTTTACGGTATAAAGGTACTCCTGAATTTTAACAGGTGTATTTAGTTTTCTTATGAGAGCTCTAGCTTGTTTATTCATAAGTTAAATTTTACGGCCCAGTCAAAGAAAATCCAAGCAGGAAAATATTAGGTGGCGAGGGTTACTCGAGTAAATTAGTCCTGTGGGATCTGTTTATAGGAACTATCACTATATCCTTTAGGCAATTTTTCAACGTAACCGGGTATAACTTCTCTCTCTTGGTTTGCTGGGGGACTTGGTTCAGTGTACGGAGATATTAAAAAAATAGAGTTTTGTGGAAAAAGGGCATTAACTGTCGACTGGGCTTCCTGGGCCTGAACATCAATTTCAGGACACTCGCATGGCACAGGTAATTCGTCTGCCTCCGTGTTAATACGTTCATCATCATAGGCATCTTCGGTTGTTTTATTTTCCTCGACGTAATTATCAGGTCCAGAATCATTTTGACCAAATACTACAAATGAATTTAAACAGAGAAATAAAAAAAATATTAATTTCATAACACCACCATTGGAATTATTTTAAGGGAAAGATTTTATTTGATAAATGAAAAGTATCTTGTTTGTATCTGAAGAAATAAGAGATTTAGTTAGATAAATTGGGCTACGAATCTCTTTCCCAAATCCAAAATGTAACGGCCATCCCACCATTCTTGAGATGGCGTTTTGTTTTTAGATGATAGCCTGGTGCCTTTGAAAATAAGTCATCCATGTCTGAAGGTAGCACCCAACCAAAACGAAGAGGGCGGTCTTGTTGCATGAATTTTTCCCAAGCATCTTTTAAGAAACTTCCCCGTTTGCCTTGAATCTGGATTCTTTCTCCATAAGGAGGATTGCAAAGAATAACTGATTCATCTGTTGTTAATTTTTTTACTAAGGAATCTTGGTTTTTTAAAGTAATGGGAAGTGTTGCGTCTAATTCTTTAATTACTTTTGCAAGAAGCTCTCCGTTAATATCAAAACCAAGGGCCTTGGTAACCGGCAAAGAGCGATCAAGATTTTCCAGCTTAATAAGTTTGCCTTTAAAAAATGGCGCCTCTTCAAAACTAAATTTCCTTAAATGCAGAGGCCGATAAAATGTCAGACCTTCTGTTAGGAGAGTTCCCGAGCCACACATAGGATCAACCAGTGTCACTTCTGTTTTGAGATCATGTAGGATTTCAAAAGCAAATGCTGCTGCAAAATTTTCACGAATGGGAGCTTCGCCTTTAATCTTTTGTAGGCCCCGCTTATACAGCGGCTCACCAGATAGATCGAGGCTGAGGGTTAGATTATCATCCACAATACGAATATAAAATGTTTGTGGGGAGTGATGCTTTTTTTCCCAATCCTTACCTAATGGTTGCTTGCGCATTGCCTCGGTCAAAGCCTTTTTTACTGTTTCCTCGATTCGCCCAGTATGCATTAAGCGACTCTTGCTACAACTGATTTCCCATTCTGGTTCTGGGTGAGACAAATAGTCATTCCATTTAAACGAAACAAATTTTTGATAAAGTTTCGGGAAATCCCTAGTCTTAAATGTACTAAGTCGCATTAAAATCCGCGTAGGTATCTTAAGTTCAGTATGTGCCTTAATAATCCAACTTAGGTCAGATTTAAGCTCTAGGCCACCCTTGTGCACTTGGATTGGCGAAACGGGACATTTCAGCTCAATTTCTTTGAGGGCCAAATCTTCTAGACCGGGAGGAATAACCAAAAATAACTGATAGCTGACGTTCATAGATCGCTATGATAGCATCAAACGATGCAAGCTTACCTCAAAAAACATGGGCCTACTTTTTCAGGCCACAGCATCAAAATTAGTTGGCAGCGCTCAGACAGAGCAGTTGTAATTGATTTCCAAATCCAAAAGCGAATTGGACCTGCTTGGCAGGTGGACGAAGTATATACCCAAGATTGGTCTAAGAATTGGGGGCTATGGAATAAGGACGTAATAGAAGCCTTCTTCCAGCTAAGAAAAGACGAGAATGACGTGAAAGCGCCTTACATAGAAATTCAAGTTTCACCATTAAATCAACCTTTTGCCCTCATCATTGTAGAACCAAGAAATACGTTCTTTGCACCCAAAGAATTGTCGTTTAAGACAGAAGTCTCCCTGACGCCAAAAATGTGGTTAGGAAAAATGGAAGTCATTCTACCTCCAGAATTGGCCGGGGATAAGCTATACGGCGGATTTTTCTCCTGCCTTGCACATGATCCAAGAGAATTTTATGCTCTTTCACCCAATCCTGAATCGAATCCTGATTTTCACCGCCCCGAACTTTTCCTAAGCCTGGATGAATAAATGAGTGAACTTATTTTAGTGCCGACTCCCATACAAGAAGAATTGCCTTTGGAGCCGGTTGCTCAAGCAAGACTTCTTGAAGATGCCCTTAAAGCAGATGTCAT
>JBILYY010000211.1:0-4873 GCA_044377495.1 Bacteriovoracaceae bacterium
AAAAGCATCAGATCTTTCGGATACTATATCGATGGCTACTTTCAAGACAAAGTCAGCAGAGTATTCTTATGAATTCAAGAATAAAAGTGAAGATACTGGGAATCGACATTTACGGATACTTTTGCTCGATGATGATCGTTATGTTTATGAATATTTTCAAGGTCTCATTAAAAATATTTCTTTTGAAGTAGAACTCGTTCACGTCGGTGATATTGAAAGGGCAAAGGAAGCTCTTAAGTCAAAGAGATTTGATCTCTATATACTGGACTACGATCTAGGCTCAAATACGACAGGTCTCGACTTTTATCACGAAAATTTGAACTTTTTGAAAAACAATGTCTTTCTTCACTCGAATCGAGACAGATCGACAATTAACAGTCTCGATATTCCATTGTATTCAAAACCAATCACTGTTGAAGCATTTGCTCGGATTTGTGAGGAAGCATTTAGGACAAGATCACGACTACTTTTAGTAGAGGATAGTAAACTCATTTCATTAGCATGGAAGATGTTTCACGGGAAACACAATATCCATTGTGTGAGTTCTCCTGATGAGGCTTTGAAGTTTTTAAGTACCGATCCAAACTCAGTGGATATCTGTGTGTTGGATTATTATTATGATGGTATTGAAATGAATGGTGAAGAGCTGGGAGATAAAATTCGATTATTGTTTCCAGAAATAAAGATTGTAATTTCAACAAGTGCTAGTTTTCAAACCAATCGATATTTGACAGTGAAAAAGAGCGCTTATGAGGTTCGGTGCCTAAAAATGTGATTCCGCATTTACTTCTGCTCGTAACGACAGGTATTCCATCAATTTTCTTCGGAGGTGTCAGCATGCCTTGTTTCCCTTCTAGGTAGTCGCTACATATTTGATTTATAAAGCTGTCAGTATTAATTGGACAAGCATGAGTGTTTTTAAGGATGGGATTTCTGTATATTCTTATTGATGCAAAAAAGCTGTAATAGTCAACGTGGCCCATGTTGCTAATAAGTGGACTAACATCTTCAATTAAGTTATCAGATAAGTCGAGGTCATGAACATTTGCTGGTAATGATGAAATGTTTTTGATTTCTGAAACATCATTGTTACTCAAGTTTAATTGCTTCAGATTCCCCAAAGTCTCCAAAGATGGAATATTAACAAATGAGTTTATTTCTAACTGTAAAGATTCTAGAGAGTCTGGAAATGAGTGCTGATCTATATGTTTTAATTTGTTTCGTTCTAGATTGATGTATCTTAGTTTTGTATTCTGTGAGATGTCTGGTGCAGTTTCAAAATCATTGTTTTTCATAGACAAAATTTCGAGGTTAGGAAATCGATTAAGGTTTTGATTATTAAAGATGCTTGGATAAGTTGCGCATTTGTTTTTAGCCGATTCTTCTGGACTTAATGTAAAATCATGAAATAAAGCTTCGATAAGATATTTTTCTTCTTTTTTAAAGTCATTGAAGATTGTATTAAAAACCCCTGATCCCTTTAATTCCATGGAGGGACTTCCGCCTCCACCGTTAATGTTTAGCACCTTGAGTGATTCTAAGCTTTTATTTAAGTTGATGATTTGTTTAGGGTTATTGCTTAGATTTAAAAACTTTAACGAAGTCAGAGTTTCTAGAGGAGAGAGTCTTGTTAATTGATTGCCAGAAAGATTCAGGAAATATAGATTCGTTAGTTTTTCTAGTCCGTTCACTGAAATTAATTTGTTACCACTAAGGTCGAGATATTTTAATTTTGACAAAATACTCATCGGTGGCAGTTTCTCAATGAGATTTCCTCTAAGTTTTAGGCTTCTTAATTCGTTCAAACTTAACAAAGGGGTAATATCTTTAATTGAATGATAGCTGAGGTTAAGATGTTCGATCCAATTTAACTTTGACATGAATCGAATATCTGTGAGTTTTGAATCCTCGCAGCCTGACAAGTACGGTGAATTTTCTTTTTCGAGATTTACACAAGTCAAATTTAAGTACGTCAGGTTTTTCAATAATCCTATCTTATAAAGGTCAGACATGCTTCCCTTTAAATTTAAACTGAAATGTGTTAATTCGGTTAAACCGTATAGTGATTCTAAGCCGTTTAGAGTTTTTGCGTCATTCGAAATACCGATATATCTTAAACTTCTAAATTTGTTCAAACTTTCAAAGTCACCTTCGTAATATTCAATTCCAATAATTTTAGTTTTTGGCTTGAAATATTCATAACCTTTAAAGGGATTGTTTATTATAACCCCTTCAATTTTAGCTTGTGATAAGCAATTGTCCACGAATGGGTTTTTGAGGTTTTTGCTTTCAAGAGTTATCATTTTAAGAGATGGAAACATTTTAATGATTTTGCAAATGCCATTTGGACCTGAGTAATATGGATATGAAGGTAGGTAAGTGATGTGAACAAAATTATTAAATTCTTGAAACATCTCTAGCTTTGTTATCAATTTGTCCCATGTTTCATCCCAGTCATGCCTATACGTATAGAAGTTATGCATGCTTTTACCATTGATCCCATACATGTAGGGGAAATCATCTGTCCAGGGTGAGGCAAGGGTTTTATTCTTTTTATAAATTCGTTTGTTGGGTAAAATGATTTCACTAAAGCTTTTTGTATCCTTGATTTTTTTTGCAATCTCGTAACAGTCTTTTGTATTGAAAATATCCTTTAAACTTACTAGATCTGGGAGCTCTTCACATTTCTTTATGAAGTTAGCTTGCCCAAACGCACTAATAGAAAAAAAGAATAAGACGATCATGAAATGTTTCAAACTGTACCTAGTGTGTTATTGAAATATTTAGAATTTTCTCGCTTTCTACTTTTAGCTTCTTCACTAAAGTAATTGTCGATTTTTCAGCTTCGTTTAGTATGCTCCACCAATTCAAATTCCTATACCAAAGAGAATTTCTTGCTGAGTAATATCCTAAAACGCTTCTCATATACGTTAAAGTAAAAGTGAAATCTCTTTTAGTGTCGCAGGATTCAAGCATTAAGAAACCTATCCTTTGCTCATTTTTAAAATACAGATTATCTAGTACAGCATTTAAAGTTACATGATATAGACCAAAAGGAAGTTGTGTGCCAAGGCCATCATCTGCACCTAGTCCGAACAAGGATTGGCTGATACTTCCTGAAGTATTAATATTTACTAAATTTCCAACTGACGAAGGTAAACTTAAATTATATTCTCCGCTTAAGTTATAGTCTCCGCTCAGATTATAATCTCCACTTAAACTTGAATTTCCGGCTCTGACTGAATTTTCCCCAAGCGACAATTTGGAAATTATTGATTCAAACCTTTCCAAGCCATTCATTACATCATCTAACGTCTTATACTCCTCGATTTTTATTAGATCTTCTGCTGTTAGTTTTTTCTTTATGATTTCTTTTTGTGTCCTTGTCTTTGCTTCAACTTGACAGCTGTATAGTCCTGACAAAACTGTTTCCTCACTCCCGTGTGACTTCAAATTTAAAAATGTCATATAATGCTTCGCCGAGAATAGTGACTTTTCTGATTGAATGAAATCGACTATGTCGTATAGGAAGTCAGGATGCGCCAAAGGAAATTTTGCAAAAGCTGAGTTGGTTGTTTGATGGTACTTCACTAAGTAATTCATTGGGCCCAAATCATTTTTTGTATGGTCTCCCGAACTAAGGAAATGGAGTTTAGTTTGCAACTGAGAATGTAGGTTTGGATATTGCTTAAGATTTAATTTTTTTAATTGTTTACTCTTACAAACGATTATTTCATTTTTTTCAATATATAATGAATTTAACACAGCTACAAAATTCACATTAGATGAAGCCAGGCATGATTTTGTAAGTTTTGTAACTTCATACCAAACTGAATATTGCATGAACGGTTCATTTGAATCGACTGCGTAGTAAATTAAGTACGGTGTTCTGTTTTTATTATGTTCTCTTGACTGTTCAGCGTCTTGTGTCCATATGGCAGGTTTAGTTTTATAGCTTATGTTTATTAATTCGTCTGGCTGTTCTATGCGGATTGGCACTCCATCAGGTTCAATACATTGATAAAGGCTAGCATTGGCCAACCTTGAGTTCAGTATTAAAATTAACAACGAGAGTAACAGTCGTTTCATACTGTTAGTTATATCTTGAATTTTATTGATAAGGCCTGTATCTGAAAAAAAGAAAGAGGGTGGAAAATAGTTGATCAGTTAAAATTTTGATTTTCTTTTAAAGATGGGGGGTATATCCCCCCATCTTATTGAAATTATTTACGCTCAATAACGTATGAATCATATCCCAAAATGCCTTTCTTATTAACTACATAGACTCCTGCATTTACTGTCGTTAGAGTCATGATCGAGTATACGATATTTGAGTTGTCAGCGCCATTTTGAGACGCATTTACTTGAAAAGTTTCTTCCTCAGTTCCACCTAGATTAGGTAGGCCCTTGAATTTAATTTTAACTTTATCATTCGCGAAACCAGCTGGTTGTGTAACTTCTCGGCGACATTCTGTATACGAGCAATCATAAGGTACTTGTCTCGTTCCAGCGTAGTATCTTTCATTGGTACAAACACGACGTGTAGTTGGAGTTGGATTATAACGAGGACCAGTGTGTCCATTTGAAGTTGAGGTTGGGGTGCTAACAACGTCTCCACATACAGTTCTTGTTTTATAGACATCTGTTTGTCTGGAACAAGTCCTTGGAACAGTTACTCTTTCGACGCAAACTCTAGTTTCAAGTGGGATATTATTAAATCTTATCTCTACTTTATCTGGAGTTTGAGCTGTTCGAACTAGAATAGCTGTAGCTGAACGAACATCAACTTCACTAGAGTTAAGTAGAACTCTGTCCTGAGCAAAAGCCCCCACCGAAATCGCAAGAGCAAGTAAAGTCATCATTTTTTTCATAC
>JBILYY010000212.1:0-4868 GCA_044377495.1 Bacteriovoracaceae bacterium
TGATGTCACTCCAGTTTGAAAACCATACATAATTTCAAGCAGGCGATTAAAAGTTGTGGATTTAAAAGTTAGATAATGTTGATGATGGTGATTCCAGGCACAAATATTTCCCTTCGGCCAAATACCTAAAAGAAACCAAGTAATGATGACCCACGGATTATCAATTGTTAAATAGACAGCAATATCCATTAAAAAGAAAAATGAAAAAATAGCAATCGGAAGCTGATCCGATTTTTGTCGAAATATAGACATTTGTGTTCCCGAATAGGAGTAAAAAATATTTTGTAAATGGTAATGCGGAGGGAATCTAAATGGCAAATTTTATGAAAAAAAAATTGATGAGAATGGACGTTCTAAATCCTTGTTTTGTATGTAATTACAAGACGTTGGGAATGACGCTGTTATAATGCATTTTGAAGTTTTGCTTACTCTTCGATACGATAGGGACTTGTGAGGCTTAACTTTATGTCAGAAAATGCTTTTAAAAACTGGATCAATCCAAATGTCATAAAAAAGATAGGTAAGGCCTTTCATGAAGCCTACTCAACTTTTGATCAAAAACGATTTGGTAAAATTTCTTCTCACCTCTCCAAGCTTGAACTGAAGGGGCGAGTTTTAGCGATTACTGATGGTCTGAGAGTGGAACTACCCGGAAAATACCTCCTTGATAAAAAGATTATAGAAAAAGTTTTATCGCAGAAGAGTCTAACCGGTTTTGAACTTTGGCCAATTTCAGAATATATTTCACAATACGGCACTGAACATTTTGATGAGTCGCTAGAGCTTATGTATCAACTCACGCAACAATTTACCTCGGAGTTTGCTGTTCGTCCCTTTTTACAGAAAGACCCGCATCGAATTATAAAAAAATTAAAGTCCTGGGTTAGAGATGAAAACGTTCATGTTCGTCGATGGATTTCTGAAGGAACACGTCCACTTCTTCCTTGGGGCGGGAAAATTCAGTCTTTTATTAAAAAACCAGAGACACTAGATTTATTAAAAGATTTGAAATACGACGATGAAATGTATGTTCGCAAGAGTGTGGCGAATCATTTGAATGATATTTCTAAAAATCATCCTGATTTAGTCGTTTCAACTTTAAAGGAATGGATAGAAAAATCTCCAAAGATTCATTTGGATAAAATTCATTGGATTAAAAAACATGCATTAAGGACACTCATCAAAAAGGGCCATGGAAATGCATTAAGCCTAATGGGTGTTAATCATAAGCATGATGTTAAATTGAAATCCTTCGTACTAAACAGAAAGAATTATATTTTGGGAGATGTCTTGGAATTTGAGTTTGTTCTTGAGTCGTTTGGAAAAGAAACTCAGGCCCTGATTGTGGATTATCTTATTGGATTCGTAAAATCCAATGGCACCATTTCTTTTAAGGTCTTTAAACTGAAAAATATCAAAATAAATCCAGGCCAGAAACTCACGATTAAGAAACGTCATGACTTAAAGAAAATTACTACGATGACTTTTTATCCTGGTCAGCATCAGCTTAGTGTTCAAGTGAATGGTCAGGTTTTAAAGACTGCTCCATGGATATTTAATCCATGAAGCTTAAAAGGGATTAGAAATTTATGTTTGGAACAGGATGCATCCAGCCTTCAGGGCCATCAGTTTTTCCGGCCTGAATTCCTATGAGCTTTTCTCTTAGTAGTACTGACATTTTTCCATTTCCGTCTTTCACGTAATGAGTTCGGCCATCTTTATCCATGAAAGAGTTGATGGGACAAATTACTGAAGCCGTACCACAGACAAACGCCTCAGAGCAGGTACCATCTTCAATCATCTTGAGAAGATTATCGATTGCAATTTTTTCTTCTACGACTTTAATCTTTTCATATCTGGCGAGTTCAAGAACCGATCTTCTTGTAATCCCGTCCAGGATTGTATCAGTAAGCGGAGGAGTGTGAAGTTCTCCATTAATAACACACATAAAATTCATTCCAGACATTTCTTCTATGTACGTGTGAGTTAAATCTAACCACATGGTTTGATCACATCCGGCCTGAGTTGACCTCGCGTATGATTGAAGACTGGCAGCATAGTTACCACCTGTCTTAGCAAAACCAATACCACCATGGGCCGCACGAATATCATCTCTTTCAATATAAACTTTAACAGAGTCGCCAGTGAAATAATTTCCAGATGGAGAGGCGATGATGACAAAAAGAAATTGTTTCGATGGTTTAATTCCGAGACCCACTTCAGTTGCTATCATGAATGGACGTAAATAAAGTGATTCACCTAACCGTTTTGGAACAAGGTTCTTAGAATATGCCGTTATTACATCACACGCGTTTAAGAATTGATTTTCAGGAATTTCCGGCATGGACATTCTTCTGGCCGATTGATTAAAGCGACGGGCATTCTGCTCTGGACGAAACATCTTGATTTCATCATTTGGCTGACGGAATGCCTTCATCCCCTCAAATATTTCCTGACCATAATGAAGCACTTTAGTGCATGGATCCAGCTGAAGAGGGCCATAACTAAGAAGATCAAATCGCTGCCATTGACCATCATCGTAGATCGCCTGGATCATAATTGGTGCAACGTACTTACCGAAACCAAGATTATTGTCTGTTATGGTGAACTTTTTAACGCGTTCAACCGCTTCAGAATGGATTTCCACTTTCTTCATAATGTCCCCTCAAGAGATGCCGATAGGATTTCATAGCATAAATAACATGGAAATAGTCAGATGAAAAACCTTAGAAATCTATCTCTTTCGTCAGGTATTGCGCTTCTAATTACGGCAATTTGCATGATCATGCTTGGCGTGGTTTCAAAGGAAAGCTCACCTGGATTATATCGATTTCTCCTGCTTCTGGGAGGGGACGTTATGAACGGTGGATATGTGCAGAGTGTAACGTATCTTGCTTTCTTTTGGGCATGGTTTGAGGTGCATGAGAAGCTGCGTGTTATAGCAAGAGAGCGTAAAGCCTTCAAAATGAACCTTATTCCAACAAATGATAAACATGTTTTCATGCCTCAGGACATTAACAATCTTAAATTCAAGCTTATTGAGTTTGAGCGCAAAGAAAAATACATATTGAGCGATCTTTTAAAAAAGGCATGTACGAAGTTCAGAACTTCGGGATCTCTCTCAGAGTTGATTGCTATTGTGAGTATTCAGATTGAGGTTTCTCAGGAGAAATCGGAGGGTGATCAATCCGTTATTCGATATCTCACTTGGGTTATTCCATCAATTGGATTTGTAGGAACCGTAATTGGTATTTCTCAGGCCCTGATTGTAGCTAACACAGGCGACATGGATAAAATTACAATGCTACTAGGAGTGGCATTTGATACGACACTTATTGCTTTATTACTTTCTATTGTCATCATGTGGTTTGTTCACCAATTGCAGGAAGAAACGGATCGCTTTCATTCAGACTTAAAAGAATTTGTAATTGATAATTTAATCAATAAGATCGAAGTAGAATGAGAAAACGCCGGCCAATTGAAGTATTTTCGATCTCATTTCTGGATCTCCTTAGTGGAGCTCTAGGTGCAGTTATTATTTTGTATGTCGCCATTCCTAAGAATAAACCCGTTACTCCTCCGAAAGCTGAAGTTGTTAAAGAGGTCGTGCAAGGACCAGTTGTAAAACCGGATATTGAGCTAGAAAAAATCAAGGCCGAACTTGCTGAGGTGACTGAGAAGCTTGCCATCATTCAAGCCGAGAAGCAAACAAAGGAAGCGAGTGGCAAAGATCTTGATGTCGGATTTAAATTTAAAGGAAAAGAGATTCTTTTTATAATCGATACATCTTATTCAATGATAGAAGAAGACCGTATGGGGCAAGTGAAAGCTGGAATGAAAATGCTGATCACTTCAATGGCGCCTGAATATAAAATTGAAGTTGTTCGTTATCCCTACGGAGAAAGGGCCCCGTTTAAGAGTCTCTGGGGAGAGGCCAAAGAAAATACACAAATAAATCAAATGGATATTTTTGATTTTATTTATACATTGAAGCCATATGGCGGTACTCCAACTCGTGATGTTTTATTGTTTACGTTGAAAAACTATCCGCAATTATCAGATATAGTATTACTTACTGATGGAGCTCCTACCTTTCACAATTCAAATAAAAGAGACGATGTATATGACATCCTTAGAGTTGTTAGAGAGGAGAACGCGACCAAAATCCAAATCAACTGTATCGGCGTTGGCTCAGAGATGACCAAAGACAAAACAAGCAGTCGCTATAAATTCCTCAGAGCACTTGCGGATGAAAGTGGTGGGTTTTTTGTTGGGTTTTAAGTTTTTCAAACAGGTTGAATTTAAATCAATTTAAATAGGTGATAATTTGTGCTTTTTTATAATTGCATCAATAGACTTATATTTTAGATAAACCTGGGTATTGATCCATGGGTAGATCTTATCTTTTTGAATGAAGTCTTTGAGTATCTTATTGGCTTCTTTCTTTTTTAAAAAATGGATCATGGTTTTATATTCCAAGAAGCAGATAACTAAATGCAAATAGGTTGAGTGTGCGTCTTTAGCGATTCCTTCTTTAGGGAGATTGGGGAAAAGTATCTTTACTTCCTCAATCGCCTTATTCATTTCAATTTTGTTTTTTTCTCCCCACCAGTGCAGTTGTTCATGAACAAAAACAGACAAGAGTTTATTTGGCTGTTCAGCATAGCGAGTATTAAGCGTAAGAATAGGGTGCGAGTGAGGCACTACTTGAGACTGAATTTGAATATCGAGGGTATAAAGGAGTGGTGCTAAGTCATAGACTTGCATAAGTTGCTCAAGATTTTGTCTGGTAATAGCAGTCCATTTATTTGGACTAACTTCCGTTATCCGAATCACGGCCCCAGGAATTATTGGAGCAGTAGGCTTTG
>JBILYY010000213.1:0-4852 GCA_044377495.1 Bacteriovoracaceae bacterium
GCGAGAATTAATCGTTTTAATAAATCGGAATTTAAAAAAGAAGTCGTTAAAAGCGACTCGATCTTTTCTAAACTTAGTTTATATCGCCTTCCTTTGCCACTTCAGACAATGTTCACCACTATCCTAATGATTCCTTTGGGGACGCTGGTATTATCAATTGCAAGAAATGTCATCGGTATTCCTACCTTTGGTATCTTTACTCCAATTCTCTTAACACTATTCTTTAAAGAAACTTCTTTTGGATTTGGTTTTGTTTTCTTCTTTGTTGTAGTTCTGGTTGGAATTGGCGAAAGATATATCCTTGATAAGTTTTATCTCCTCGCCGTCCCAAGGTTGTCTATCATTCTCACATTGGTGATTATGCTGATGATTGGTTATTCTCTATTTAGTTCAGACATTGCTGTTATTTCCCAGAATCATTTAGCCTTTTTTCCCATTGTCATTGTCACATCTAACATTGAACGTCTTTCAATCATGTTGACAGAGGAAGGACTAGGAAACACTCTTAAAACTTTGTTTGGTACTTTGGTTATTGCAATCCTTGGCTATTTACTCTACTCAATTCATGCGCTTGAAATGTTCATGTTTACTAATCCGGAACTTCTTTTCACGATTATTGGATTTCTGATTTTGATTGGGAAATATAAGGGCTATCGTTTATCCGAGTTTTTAAGATTTCGGGATTTGGTTCGTCAGAAGAAGAAAAAAACGGAGGGAATATCAAATGATATTCCGTGATCTAGAAGAGCTTGGCATTCTAGGCATCAATAATCGTGTCGGAAGATATATCCTTCGGCATAACAAGCGCTCAAATTACCCCTTAGTAGATGATAAGGTTCTGACTGCCCAAAGGGCAGAGACATGGGGAATTGCCATGCCAGAGAACTATATGATTATAGAGAATTATGGGTCGCTCAAAAATTTCCATCTTAAAATTCAAAATTATCAATCCTTTGTCATCAAGCCTGCAAACGGTTCTCAGGGCAACGGAATAATTGTAATCAAAGAAATTATTAAGGAAGAAAGAAACGGCATCACTCGAATCTTATGTCGAAGATCAAATGATAAGCTCATGGATATTGAAGAAGTGAAGCATCATATTTCTGGAATCCTGTCTGGACTTTATTCCCTCAAGGGGCATAGTGACACGGCGATTATCCAGGCAAAAATTGATAAACATTCCATTTTTGATAATTATTCCTATGGTGGAATCCCCGATATTCGAGTGATCGTTTTTGAAGGGTATCCAGTTATGAGTATGGTACGTCTCCCTACAAAGTCATCTGACGGACGTGCCAATCTTCACCAAGGTGCGATTGGGGCCGGAATTAACTTAAGTGATGGGTCTACTAATAATGCCGTCATTAAGAATCAGGTCATAGATATTCATCCCGATACTGGCCATAAATTGGTTGGACTAAAAATACCTTTCTGGAGAGAAAGTCTTGAGCTTGCAGCACAATGCTATGACATGGTGGAATTAGGATACTTAGGAGCAGATATTGTCCTTACGCCCGACCAAGGTCCAATCCTTCTTGAATTAAATGCACGCCCAGGTCTCGGAATACAGATCGCAAATCTGGCCGGTCTAGTTCCGCGTTTGGAAAAAATTCGTCTTGAGGCACCTAAGAACTTGCTAGCTCATGAGAGAGTCAATTTTTCGATGAAAAATTTTTAGAGACTCTCAATAATAGAATAAAATTCCGGAGCCGTTTGTGAGAGAAGAAGTTTTCGTCTGATGACTTCACTGTCTTGAATTCCATCCAACATAAATCTTGAAACTGATTTGCTTTGTTTTAATAAGCCTCGGTCAGAGATATTTTCATTTTCCAGTTGGGCCCGGTATTCAGAAAAGAAATTTTGAATTTTAACAAATCGCTCTTGTGCAGTTTCCTGAAAATGACCTCCTCTGTAGTCCTGAGCGATCCACGGTGCTTTAAGCGCTCCACGTGCTACCATGACTGCGTGGCAGCCTGTTTCGTTGAGCATCCTATCTATGTCATTGAGTCCCCATACATCACCATTACCAATGATTGGAACCTGCGAAATCTTGACTGCCTTTTCGATGTAGCTCCATACAGCTGGTACTTTGTACATCATGTCCCTAGTGCGGCCATGGACCGTGATCATTTCGATGCCTTCATCATTGAGAAGCCTAATCGAATCTTCAAATTCGGCTGTATTGTGAAAGCCTGTGCGTATTTTGGCAGTTAGTCTTCCTGGAAAGTTTTCTCTAATGGTTTTTAATAATGACCGTAGAGTCACCAGATCCAAAAGGAGTGAAGAGCCACCACCATTTTTAGTGACAGTATTTGAAGGACAGCCAAGATTAATATCCATCCAAGGATAATCTAGCGAGGCGACATCTTTTACCATTTGAACGGTGAAAGCACGATGTGAAGTCAGAATTTGAAACATTGTTTTATTTTTTACCCAACTAATTTCTGAAAGATCTTTCCCAAAGTGACGAACAAGATGTTTGAAAGGGTATCTTCCTGCAGATGGGACTCGCAAAAAGTCTGTCGCGAGGTAATCCCATTCAGGATAAAGTTTGAGAATGGTTTTTCTGAAGGCTTCATCAGTGATGCCTTCCATCGGAGCAAAGACCAGTGAGCCGTAGGGGACAGGATTAAGTTTTTCCAAGGTCATTCTCTTTTCTGAAAAAACTTATTCCTAAAATAAACGAAAGAATTAAAAGTTTAAGTGAGTCGAGTCCTACATAAATGCGGTGATAAAACTGATGTTCTTGTTGAATATCGTTAATTCCAGCAATTCCCAATTTATTCAAAAGCTCAGCTTGCTTCCAAAGGGTCGTTAGAGTGCTAACCTTCGGAGTGAGATACGAGAAATAAAACATAACGATGATCCAAGCACTACCCGCAAGTGCTAGTTGAATTATTCCTTTGCCCGTTTTTTTAGAATGAAAACTGAGTACCGCAATCAAGAAAGACGATAGCACCACTTCGAGTAAATTTAATTTTGAAAAAAGAGAAATGCCCAATTCTCCGGCATTAAAAAAATCATTAATGACTGCAAACACAGTAGGCACTACGGCGAAGTCAATTAATGCCGTCCAACCCCACCAGAGGCTAACTAATACCAGAACAATTCTATTAGTCATTATAGATGCGTGAAAAACAGTTATACTGATAAGAGTAGCCAGCAAAAATAACATCTACGTTTAAGGAGTTTGAAGATTTTCCGATCATCTCACTCGGTACTGCTACTTTCCCCTCGCCATTCTCATTAACAACTTTGTAGATATGGTTCTTGTTCTCAGTTTTATCAAACTCAATTTGTACAAGGATTCTTTCATCTTCTGGATTCTGCATTCCAGACGAAAGGAAAAGTGTGCCACCATTTTCAGTTTGAAGATTTACGACGGCAACATCAGTAGAATCACCAATCATAGAGCACTGAATATATTGACGGGCATACGCTGAAGTTGAAAGAGAAAGCGCTAGTACAAGCATAAGATTTTTCATGGTTATTTCCTGTGAGAATTTGTGTTTTGATGTATCAAGCAGTTAGCAGAAAGTGAAGGGAAAACTGTAAGGATTAGCTTGTGTGACCTCCAATATAATTTTATAACATTCAGGTACTTATTGTTATTTAAGAAGGAGTTCGAGATGGATCCAAAGATTCAGCAAAAATTGATCGCACTTGGTGCTATTGGCCTTTTAGTCCTGGTTTTGATCATGTCTTCCTCTTATGTTATCCCTCCCGGTCACAGGGGAGTTCTAGTTACGATGGGGAAAGTCTCTCCTGTTTTTGCGCCTGAAGGGTTTGGACTTAAAACTCCCTTCATGACTGACGTATTACCCATATCTGTTCGTCAGCAAACAAAATCGACTGAAGCAGATTGTTATTCTTCAGATCTTCAACAAATTAAAATAGAACTTCGTGTTTTATATCGTATTCCTGAGAATATGATCGTCCGTACTTTTCAGGATTACTCAGGTGATCCGTTTGATAGTTTGATAGCGCCCCGTGTGGCCGAAGCCTTGAAAGAAGTGACTGCTCTTCAGAGTGCAGAACAGATTGTTAAAAAAAGAGAAGAAATAAAGACTACAGCTCTTAACGCCGCCAGAGTCAAAATTGGCCCTATGCTAGTGATTGAAGATCTTGTGATTCAAGACGTGTCTTTATCAAAAGAACTTGAATCTGCGATTGAAGCGAAGATGGTACAGGAGCAAGAGGCCGCTAAAGCTAAATTTATCCAACAAAAAGCTGAGATTGAAGCTAATACAGCGATCATTAAGGCCAAGGGTGAGGCAGAAGCAATTCGTGTAAGAGGACGTGCACTACAAGAAAGTCCAGGTCTGGTTCAGCTGCAAATCGTTGAAAAATGGAATGGGGTTTCCCCATTAGTGATTGGCGCCGGCGGAAGTGGTGCAAATATTCTTCTCCCAATCAAGTAATAGTAACGCACTGAGCCTTCTGTAAATATTGCTGGATTCAAGAGTTCTTTTTGTACATATGAAATACCCCGGGATAGCTAGTTATAAATTCTAGCTTTCCCGGAGATTTAAAAATGAAAAAAATCACAGCACTTCTTCTATGCACACTTTCTGCAAACAGTTGGGCGGTTAAACTCTCTGATTACAAACCTTTCAAGTTCGAGCCTCTTTTTACTAATCCTGTCTGTGAAACCTATTCTTATGATCGTCCTCTAATAACAGTGAATGGATCAACCGTTACATCTAAACCTAAAAATGTTTACTGTAAGCCTTCTGATGAAGCCGCTTCGGTATCTAGAGAAAATTCCCCTCAGTATCGAATTGTAGAATGGGTTTCAGACAAGGACACGAAAGAATTATATCTTGCGTATTTAAGCTTCAGTTCTAAAAAC
>JBILYY010000094.1:0-13345 GCA_044377495.1 Bacteriovoracaceae bacterium
AAATAAATGCTGGCCTCTTTGTCAGTGATAATTTTCTTCTGAAAAGAGGTCGCTATGCCTAGTATCTGAACATCTTCAGATAGTTCATGCCTGATTTCCTCGAATTCCACGACTTTAGTGAACTGCTTATCGAGATTAGAAATTTTTGCGGCGTCGGCTTTCTCTTCCGATAAGCTTTTATGATTGTTGGCCGGCATGTCGGGTAGGGGCATATTTCCGGGAGGGCCATACTCAACGTTATACTCGATAGGCTCTTTATCAAATGAAATACGCAGTCTTACGACGGTGTTTCGAAGAATTGATTCATTAGAGGCAAATCCGATGGCGCGGTCAATATCAGCGACAGCGGATTTTAAATTCCGATGCTTCTCAGTGGTATCACTAGAAGGAAAAGAAATAACAATAAGGCTTGTGAGCAGAAGTGCCACGAGGATCTCAATTAATGAGAACCCTCGTTGGTTATTTATCTTTTGAACTGAGATCGGCATCAGCGCCTTCGCCACCTTCGGCGTTATCAGCACCTAATGACTTGATGACATAGGTTTTGCCGTCAGATTCATAGATGTACTCGCCATCCCATGGATCCATTGGAATCTTACCATCTTTAATATATCCACCAGGAGCATAACGCTTACATTCACGACCACCGGTAGGTTTTTCAATCAATGCATCAAGTCCTTGATCAGTGGTTGGTAGGAAATTACAGTCACGACGAAATTCAGTTAGACGATCGGCCAAGGCCCTAATCTGAATCTTAGTACTGCTTACTTGACCTTCTTGAAGGTTCTCATAAACTTTACCGGCCACGAAAGTACCAGCAATACCCATTAGGGTAAGTGCAATCAAGATCTCGATTAAACTCATACCGTGGTTATTTTTAATTATTTTTTTTATATCGTTAAGCATAGAAGCTCCTCTTTAATTAATCTTATTCAGGTCCATCATTGGAATAACTACAGCAAACACAATAAATCCAACCGCAGCCCCAAGACCGATCATCATAATTGGTTCTAAAATTGAAGTAAGTCCACCGATTTTAGATTCTACTTGATCCTCATAGTTTTCTGAAATGATTTTTAGCATCGGCTCTAATTCTCCTGATCTTTCGCCAAGACGGATCATGTGCGTTACAAGCGGGGGGAAATGCCCACACTGAACCAAGGGAGCAGTTAGAGTTGCTCCTTCGGAGACGCTTATTCTTGCCTTTTCAACCGCATCTTTCATATGCACATTAGGGATAAGGTTTTTTACAATTGTCAGAGCAGTTAGGATTGGAACTCCGGAATTAAGAAGCGTCGCCAATGTTGAGCAAAAGCGGCTGACATTAATCATTTTGACTAACATGCCAAGTACTGGAAGCTTTAGCTGCAATGCATGCCACTGAGATTGTCCGCGTGGGGTCGCAATATATTTAGTAAATAGAAAATAACTTCCAATAATAGAAGCAATTACTAGCCACCAATAGTTTTGTAGGAATTCAGAGATACCAATACAAATTTTTGTAATGAGCGGGAGTTCTTTCCTGGAGCTTGTAAAAATTTTCGCCATTTTGGGAATAACAAAAATAAAAATAACGTTCATCATCCCAAAACCAAAAATTCCCATGATCACCGGGTAGGTCATGGCGCCCTTAATTTTGTTTCTCAGCTTCACTTGAGCTTCTGCGAAATCTGCCAGACGAAGTAAAACAATTTCAAGATTTCCCGAAGCTTCACCGGCCTCAACCATGTTGATGTAAACAGAGTTAAAAACTTTTGGATGGTCGGCCAAAGCTTTCGCTAAACTTGCTCCTTCATTTACTTTTTGACGAAGGTCCGCAAGAACGAGCCTTAGGGTCACATTCTCTACCTGATCAACGAGAGCAGCGAGAGCTTCTACAATTTGAATTTTTGCTTTGATTAAAGTCGCAAGTTGCCTTGTCATCATGGCGAGATCGTCAACTCCGACACTTCCACCCATTCTAAAAAAACTGCCACCGCTGCCTGTGCCTTGGGCTTTTTGCTCTTTGATATCAATGAGCATGATCCCCATGGATTTAATTTTGGCCTTGGCCGAAACCATACTATCAATGTTGATGGAATTCTTAATCTCCTTACCGGAGCGATCCATCCCTTTATAAGAAAAGATAGGCATAAATTAGTGAGTCTCCTCAGCATTTACGGCACGTAGGATTTCATCCACCGAGGTAATACCCTCAAAGATTTTATCCAGCGCATCTCCTCGAAGAGTTCTCATACCTGCTCGAACAGCGGCTTTTTTGATAGTGGCAGAATCAACTTTTTGAATAATAAGGGCACGGATTTCATCATTGATTAATAGAAGTTCAGATACAACTGTTCGGCCTGTATAGCCAGTGCCATGACATTTTGGACATCCGACAGGTTTAAAGACGGTTGCCGTGTCAGGAAGTTCTTCAATATCAAGCACAACTTTTTCAAAGTCACTAAGGTTGGTCTTGAGCTTGCATGAATTACAAAGCGTCCTTACAAGTCTCTGAGCAAGAATTCCTACAAGTGATGATGAGATTAAAAATGGTTGAACTCCCATATCGATTAATCGGGTAGGCGCTGAAGCAGAGTCGTTTGTATGCAACGTCGATAAAACAAAGTGACCAGTTAATGAAGCGTTAATTGCAATCTCAGCAGTTTCCTTATCTCGAGTTTCTCCCACCATCACCACATCCGGGTTCTGACGAAGAATTGAACGGAGGGCGACTGCAAATGATAAATCAATCTTATGGTTAACTTGAATTTGCGAAATACCAGGAACTTCATACTCGACGGGGTCTTCCACAGTAATAATCATTTTATCTGGGGAGTTAATCCTATCTAAAATCGCCATAAGAGTTGTTGTTTTACCATGCCCTGTTGGACCTGTTACGTACAAAACACCATGCTTTCGTGAACCGAGTTCCTGTAGACCCTCGAGAACTTTACCTCTGAAACCTAATGATTCCAGACGCAAAACAGAGTTATTCTTCTCGAGAATACGCATAACGATACGTTCACCGGCCTGAATAGGAATAGTCGAAAGACGAATATCGATATCTTTACCGGCAATTTTAATTTTAATACGGCCATCTTGCGGAAGACGCTTTTCAGCGATATCCAGCTTGGCCATAACTTTAATACGAGAAGAAACGGCAGCGTGAGTTTTCTTTGGCTGACGCAAAATCTCTGTCATTACTCCGTTAATTCGAAAACGATAAACGGTTTCACGATCATAAGGTTCAATATGAATATCTGAAGCCCGCTCTTTAACAGCACGGAACATTACCGAGTTCACAAAACGAATAACTGGTGCCTCATCCGCAGTAGCATCCAAAATATCGATCGGTCCATCAAGGTCAATATTTTCATCAAATGACTCATCTTCAATAGAGTCTACGATATTTCGATTGGCCTTTTCGTACACGCGGTTAATTGCATCCTGAATACGAAGTGGAGTTGTGCAAATGATCTTGATTTCTTTTCTGAAAATCATGTGGAGATCATTAATCACGTTATAGTTAAACGGGTTACTCATGAAAATAGTGACTGTAAAATCAGTTTCAAGACTTGGGAGCACTTCATGATGTTTGGCGTAGTTAATAGAAAGATCTTTCACGACATTGGCATCAATTTCATCAACTTTAATATCAAGCTGGTAAGGAATTCCAACCTGCAGACAAACGACCTTAATTAAGTCGTGCGGATGAATGTAATTTTTGCGAGTAAGCACTTCACCAAGTAAGCCACCCTCAAGTCTTTGGATCTCGAGGGCCTCATCGAGCTGTTGACGAGTCAGTGCTGAGTGCTTAACCAGCAGCTCTCCAATTTTGCCCTTTGATATCTCAATACTTTCTGAAAGTTCGTCTGTTATCTTCATTTATTCAACTTATTCCGTATCTCTTGGTAATTCGGAGTTTCTATTTCTTCTTCATCTTCTATTGCATTTTCATCCTGGCCTACGCTTTCATTATTTAAATTCTTATAATGATCGGCATCGCTCATATCATACAGAGGTCCTTCGATTTGACGATCGAGTTTGCTGTTCAAGACTTGTGTTCCCTTAGCATTTGGATCAATTTCATCATCTTCGAACATGTCTTTCATGCCTTTTTCACGGCGAGCAAGAACTTGTTTCGTATTTTCTGAAGCAGTTTTAGCATAGGGAGCAAGGATCTTTGGAGTTATAAAAAATAGTAGATTCACTTTTGTTGTGGTCTTACTTCTTGACTTGAATAACCATCCCAGAACAGGGATATCACCAAGTAAAGGTACTTTCGAATTTTGAACACGTTCAACTTCTCTTAAGAGTCCACCCATTGCAATGGTGTCCCTATCCCGCACCATGACTTCAGTGATGGCCGTACGTGTTGCTTTGGGTAAACCTTTGCCTGCGACTGGATTTGGATCAGATTTAAAGTCATCAATTTTTTGGTTAATTTTCAATTTCACAAAACGAGTAACTTTATTGATCTGAGGAGTAATTTTAAGTGAAAGTTTTGCTTCCTGATCGACTGTAGAGAATGCCTGTACCCCACCAGTTCCAACAGTAGAGTTTGTTATAGGAACGGTGTCACCGACTTCAAATGTGGCTTCAGTATTATCTAAAACCAAGATTTGAGGAGTTGCCAGAACATTCGTACTTCCGTGAGAGGCAATCGCTGTTATCAAGGCATTCACTGCATTCACTGTCTGTGGAGTTCCACCTGGAGGTGTTACTGTTGTGGTTGGACCAACACCGAAGCCACCAACTAAGCCACCGACGGAAGTAGGGACACCAGTTGCTAAAAGTTTCAAGAGGTCGGTATCTGTTGTCGTAAAGCCGGCGCGTTGAGCATTGCCTGAGCCGTAAGCTGCAATGAATTCCACGCCAAAGCTTTTATTCTTCTCAACGTTTGCTTCTAAGATCATGCCCTCAACGTAAACCTGGTCACGAGGAATATCAAGTCTTCCGATTACGTCTTTAAGGGTTAACCAATCTGTAGGTGAAGCTGTTACAACCAGGGCATTATTGTTTTTGTCAGAAGTAATTTTTACTTCTGCCGAAAAAATTGGATTATCTGAAGGTCCTGCAAATGATGAGAAACGACTAGCACCTGCTGCACCATCTTTAGCGACCGCACCAGTTACAATACTAGAAAGAGTCTTAGAAAGTTCTTCAGAATCACCATAGTTTAAGTAGTAAACGTGAACGCGATTAGAACTTGAAGAAACGAGTTTTACATCCAGTTTTTGAATTAAATCACGCAGCTGTTTAGCACCGTCACCATTTGCCATCGCAATAATAGAGTTGGTTCTAGGTTCCGCAATAATTCTTGAAATTGAGCTCTGAGAAGTTTCTCCTCCACTAGCACCAGCAAAACGTGGAGTCGCTGAGCCAGGTCGGCCAGCGGCGGCGCCACTGCCACCCTTAAGAATATTATCGAGAAGTTTCGCAATCTCTTGAGCTGAAGAATTTTTTACTTTAACAATTTGAAGTGCTTCCTCATGCCCTGAAACATCTAAAAATTTAACCATTTTTGCCAAACGGTTAATGTTCGAGCCAGTATCAGCGATAATGATTGTATTGGTTTGCTTGATATCAATTAATCGGCCATAACGACTCATAAAGGGTCTGAAGTTCCTGGCAATTTCCGCTGCGGAAACATGCTTAAGAGAGATAACTCTCATGAGATAGTTCTCAGTGTCAGGTGTGTAGTTCCCAGTATAAATTTTAGTCGGAGTATAGCGAATATCTCTGGCGTTGATGACTTTATAGAAAGCACCAGTCTTAATCAGAGAATATCCCGCCATATTGAGTGCCGCTAGATAGGCCTTCCAGGCATCTCCAACCGTAATAGGAGTGGGAGCAATAATTGAAACTTTTCCTTTCACGTCTTTATCAAGAATCAAGTTGATTCCAGTCAGCTTTTGCATGTGACGGGTGATTTCCATGATGTCTGTGTCTGGAAAATCGAAGCTATCCACAATTTCAGGACCAAAAGCAGTTTCTGGATTGAGATTTACATATTTACTGGATTTAGCAGGAGCTGCGTTTTGTTTTGGAGATGGACGGCTACCAAAAGTTTCTTCGTTAGCATCATCATCAGAGTCACCCTTGAATGCCGATTCATTGTCAGATTCTTCTGAGTCACCTGTGTCTGCAGCTTCTGTTGCTTCCGCATCCTGTTCAAGTTTTTCAGCTGCCTTAAGCGCTGCTGCCGCATCTTCAGCGGACATGGTATCAACGTCAGGAGTAGAGGATTCAACGCTTTCTTTCTTGTCGGGGTTGAATCTGGTTTGGGAGCGGTATTTGTTAAATTGCCCATACGCTGATTGCTGAGCAATCACGAGTGCTGCAAAGAGCACAGGGGCAATGAAACGTTTTTTCTGACTTCTTGTCTGCATAACCGTTCCTTATTTCTTTATGGAATACTCTTGATTAGAGTCGGTGCCATCCCGTTTTATTCCAAGTGCCAAATTATCTAATCCTTTAATTCGTCCAAATAGCAGCATAACTTCATTCATGTTATAGATGGGTTTACCATTAATAGAAGTAATGATGTCTCCATCCTGAATGCCCAGATAAGGAAAAATTCCTGTAGGATCTAATTCCGTCATTTTAAATGCGAGACTTCCATCCGGGTTTTGTATTTGTATCGCTTTGGCCTGAGTCAAAACAGCAGCTATATCTTTTAATTTGTCATCTAACAACGTTTTGGAAATAGTAAATTTGTTTCCTACATTATCAATTCCTGAAATCTTTTTGTTGGCCTTATATTCTCTACTTTGTGCAGGGCTCATAACTGATATCGAAGAATTTGCTTCTTTTGATTTAGTGTCAGAAATAATTGATTCACACATACCAGTTTCAAGATTCTTTACGAGAATTTCCAAACGCGTAATTTTAGCAATTTGAGCTATGTTTGATATCTGGTCCCCAATACGAACTTCCTGAAGATCGCGGTCACCTCTAACTTGCACAGAAGCAATAGATTTAATGGAGTCTTGAAGAACAATCGTATTAACAAGCTTGATAGGAAGATTACTTGATTGCTGTGCCTCTTCACATTTTTTATCGGCCAGACCTTTTTTAGGACCAAAACCGGTGTTCGTTCGGAAGACATTTATACTTTTTACCTGATTCAGTGTTGCAAGATTAAAGGAGTCATCAATAGGAATTGATACGGTGTAATCTTTGGATGAATCCAAATGCGGACTTCCTTTTAATACAATCGCTGTTGTTTTACCTACGGTGTAAGTGATAGCGCAAACTAATACAACCAATGCGGCTTGATGAATAGGCTCCCGTGATGAACGCGAAAGAAATTTTTCTATTGAGCGGCTTAAGCTTGGTGAAAGAAGCGGGCTCCCATCACTTTTTGATAGGAGATTTTGAAATGAAATACCTTTGAGGCTTTTTATTTTCCCAATAAAAGATGTAAATGAATTATTCATTTTATCTTTTAGAGTAGGCAAGCCAGACATGGGTGATTTGCTTCCACTTGCAAGATCTTCGGGAGGAAGATAAATTTCACTTGTGGCATCTACTTGAGAAGGTTTGGCTTGGACTTGAAATCCTGGATTGGTTTTATCTTCGTCCTCAGCTCCAAAATGGTTCAAAATTTCTTCCTGACCAGATAGGTCCTGTGAAGACTTTCTGCGAAGCTTATTTTTAAGGAAGTCTTTGATTTTATTTATCATTAATTTATTGTCATAAAATTTAATGTGATGTGCAAGTATACTTCATGGGAATTAAGCTCGAGTCAGACAGTCGGTTATTATGGGCTTCGTATTGAGCTGTGTATTTACGACTTTTTCTGTACTTTGATTCCCGCGCAACTTTATAATAGTGATGATTAATTTTCATCTTACAAGAGGCATACATGGCTCACCAATCAGACAAAGAAATCCCTTCAATCGTTAAACATTTATTTTACGGCGAAGTTACAGAGGAAGAAGTTTTTCCATTTCCTCACCTTAACGAAGGCCAAATAGAAACGGCGAAGGCGATGATCGACGCAGTTGACAAATACGCTCAGGCAAGTCTTGACTCTGCAAAAATGGATCGAGAGGCAAAAATCCCCAAAGAATTGTTGGATGGCCTGGCCTCTCTTGGTTTATGTGGGCTCGGTGTAGGTGAAGAATACGGTGGCCTAGGCCTGGATACAACACTCTATGCGCGAGTTTTTTCTGAAATAGCAGGGATAGACGGATCTGTTGCCACTACCCTGGGCGCCCATCAATCTATTGGCTTCAAAGCATTAGTTAATGACGGCAACGAAGAGCAAAAGAAAAAATGGCTTCCTAAGCTTGCTTCGGGTGAATGCTGGGCTTCATTTTGTTTAACTGAACCGGGGTCAGGCTCTGATGCTTATTCAATTAAAACGAAGGCGATAAAAAATGCCGACGGAACCTATACAATCACAGGCCAGAAGCTATGGATTACAAACGCCGGCCTTGCTGGATTTTACTCAGTATTTGCTAAAACAGATCATGAAATAGATGGAAAAAAAGTTGAAAAAATCAGCTGTTTTATTGTTGAAAAAGAACGCGAAGGTGTTTCTTTCGGTGAGAAAGAAGACAAAATGGGAATTCGAGCTTCTGAAACACGTGCTGTTTACTTTGATAAAGTGACAGTTCCTGCTGCAAACGTAATTGGAGAACCTGGACAAGGTTTTAAGATTGCTATGAACGTACTAAATACTGGCAGACTTTCTCTAGGGTCTGGTTCAGTTGGTGGGATGAAAGCAATTCTTAAACTTGCTACGGCCCAGGCAAAAACCAGAAAACAATTTGGTGACTATATTTCTAATTTTGGACTGATCCAAGAAAAGCTGACTACGATGGCAGCTAATATCTATGCTTCTGAAAGCATTGTATACATGACAACAGGTAAGATTACTCAGGGGATGAGCGAATTTTCTCATGAGTCCGCCATTTGTAAAATATACTGCTCAGAAAAACTTTGGCACACCATTGACATGGCGACCCAAATTGCCGCCGGAAATGCGTACATGAAGGAATATCCTTATGAGCGAATTATGCGAGACTGTCGTATTAATTTGATCTTTGAAGGTACAAATGAAATTCTACGAATTTTTACTGCCTTGTCTGGAATCAAAGGACCGTCGGACTCATTAAAAGAACTTGGAAAAATTTCTGATGTTTCTAAGGCGATTCAAGACCCTATCAAGTCAGTTGGTATATTAGCTGATTTCGCAAAAACCCGTTTGCACAAAAAATTCGGAACGAAGACTTTGACTAAGCTTCATCCAAGCCTTGAAACCCATGGTGCTCATTTTATCTCATCACTAAGTAGCTTTGCGATTGCTGTTGAAAACACCATCATGAAATATGGCAAAAACATCATCGGAAATGAACTACCTCAAATGAGAATTGCTAACATGTCGATTGAGCTTTACGTTCAGTTGTGTGTGCTTTCACGAACAACTGCGATACTAAACCGCACTGACGTGTCTGAATCAGATAAGGAATATGTGAGTCTTTTAACAGAACTTATTTGTCGAGATAGCCGTCAAACTTTTACCCGTAACTACAAGCGCTTGAATTCAAGCTATGACAAATTAATTCCTAAAATATCGAAGCACGTCGCAGACAGGGATGGATTCGGTTTTGATATCATTGATTTTTAAATTATTGCCCTCCTGTTTGGGAGGGCTTCTTTTTTTGATCTTAGGTTGCTCATCGGCTCCTCAAAAAAGCGCCGATGAGGAGTCCATTAAACTAGCGGAAGAGCTAGAGTCTCTTTCCAAAAAAATTCAGATTGTAAATTATGGCCCAACTCTAAAAGAGGGTGGCGTTTTTATAGATAAAACTAAAGAGTATGGTCTATCCAATCTTTTTGCCGTGACCTTTAATGCAGTTGATTTGAATTTTGATGGGAAAACGGATTTGGTTCTACTACCCACTTATTATTCTAGACCGAAGTTTTTTATATTTGATTCAACTTCAAAAAAATATGTTCCTTGGAAACACGATCCATTGCCTTTTGATTTTAAAGCTTCATTTATGCTTATGAATGATGTGAATAATGATAATGTCATTGACCTTATTGCTGGAGTTCTAAACCAGCGTAGTGAAGTAAGTCAAATTCCCGTTAAGCTCTATCTTGGAAGCGTAAAAAATGGTTTGCTAACTTTTGCTGAAGATCTAACTTTTATTAAATTTAATCCAGAACCTACAAGCTCAATTACTCTTTTGGATTATGATCTTGATGGTTGGTTGGATATCTTTATTGGAAATTGGTATGAAAGTAAAAAAGGACAGTACTATCCGGTCTCTGATCGCTTGCTCCGAAATAAAAATGGCAAGTTTGAAGACGTGACGATCCTCCTTAAAGATGAGGCAAAAAAATCTTCCGATCAAGTCTATCCTCCTAATGCCATGCCAACTTATGGCTCCTCTAGTTGTGACATCGATCAGAATGGTTATCCTGACATCATGACAGCTTCCTCATCAGGCCATAAAAATAAACTCTGGATGAATTTGAGTGAACCCCGTACGGGCGAGAGACTTTTCGATAACCTTGGTGCCGTGACAAATTATGGATCCGATCCGGATGGAAGTCTTATCCCTACCGGCGGTGGCCGAAACTTTTTCAGCGCTTGTACTGACTATAATGATGACGGCATCATGGATCTTTTTATAGGCTCGCTCTCTCATGCTTATGATAATGAATCAGTTGATAAATCTAGCATTCTAACTGGTTCAAAAGAAACTTATCCTCCCTATTTTATTCGCACGGAATATCTGAGTGATGCCACTAGCGAATCATGGAACCAGGGCGATAAAAGAGGGGTTTGGACTGACTACAACTTGGATGGAAGAATTGATCTGCTCGTAGATAATTCTGGATTCCCACCATACTCAAGACTCGTGATGTTTGAGCAGGATGAATCTCGTGCCTTTGTTAACGTGGGTGGACAGCTTGGTATCGATATAGTCAATCCTACCGGCACCATCACAGTGGATATTAATCACGATGGCCTACCAGATTTAATTACCTCACAAAACAATATTAGACATTCGGATATTCCACCCCGCTTATATGTTTTTGAAAACCAAAGTAAAGTTCCAGGTAGAAAATCCATAAAAGTTCATTTGCGAGGGACCAAATCTAATTCACAAGCATTAGGTGCAATGGTCATGCTTTACTCCAAACAAAATAATAAAAAAATTGTTCAACGTCGCTGGACTGAATATTCACAAGGTGGACTTACTTCTCAAAATGAAGATGGCGTTCAGTTTGGAATTGATGTTGGCATTGAAGCACTAGGAGTAAAAGTTCGCTGGCCTTTCAAGGTTAAATCTGGATTTAAGCAAGGTCAGGTCATTGAGAAACTTTATTCGCTTCAGGGACTTATGACCAAAGATTTTGTTGAAGTGACTGTTTGTGAAGATGGAAAGATTTTGTCGGGGAAAATTTCGTGTCAGTTCTAAAAAAGCTGAGAATTATTTTTTCTTAATCATCTCCACCAAACTCTTAATATGCTCTGGCATCGTTTTGAAGTTCAGACTAGAAAGATGAATATGCTGCTTGGGAAGTCCCTTCAATTCATACACTTTTAAATTACTATTTTTGTCCAGGGTATGATCGGGAACAATTGCGATTCCCACACCTTTGTTAACTAACTTCTGGATGGTTGTAATCGAATTAACAATCACAATCTTTTGTGAACGTTTTTTAAAAAGATTAAATAAGTGATCCTGCTCTGAATAAACAATCCAGGTGTAATCAGAAGCTTCTTTGGGATTGATTTCATTTTTACTAACTAAAACCATTTTCTCATCAAAAAGCTTTAAAGAACTAACCAGCTCACTTTGAATATTTTCAGTCGTAAAAATGATGTCATATTTTCCATTATGAAGTTTATCTTTTAGGTTTTCATGACTATTCACCTCGACGTTGAGCTGATGCAAATTGTTTTTGGTGTAATCAACCATCACTTCATTGAACCAAGTTTCAAGAAGACCATGAAGAATCCCAACTCTGATGGTCTTATTCATATGACCGAAAAAAACATTTTGAAGTTTTTCTTCAAATTGATTCAGTTCTAAAAGAAGCGACTGGCCTTTTTCGGTCAGGAGAACTTTCTTTGATGAACGAATAATAAGTTGTTGGCCAACCGATTCCTCAAGCAGTTTGATCTGACGACTGACTGCTGATTGAGCGATATTTAATTCTTGAGCAGCTTTAGAGAAGTTGAGGAAGCGGGACGTGACCATGAAAGCTTTAAGATAGCGGTAGTCGATCGAGATATCTTTCATTTACTGGCCCAAGGCGGGAGCTTGGATTCGTCTTTGAAGAATTTTCCTGCGTGCTGTCCATCGGCGGCATTCGTTACAACGAATCCTTCTTCGTTATTGGCCGGGTCAAGAAGGTAATCCAAAGTAGAATCTTGGGTATAATAAGCAGTGAATGGGTCGATGAGAATTTTTAGATTAAATTTAATTAATGGATAATTTGTTTCCATGACTAAATCGGCTGGATCAAGTTCAGAAAAGCCGGTGTCGTAAGTGAAACCACCACAACCTTTCCCGCCAATTTTAATCCGGAATAGGAGACCATCCAAAGTGTAGTCATTCTCCTGCATTAATTGAATCTGCCGGACAGCGCTATCGGATATGAATAACTTAATATCTGAGGCCAAAAGAGTTTTTTCCATGAAGGCATCCTAGCAAAGCTTTTGAATATTGTCTTTAGTTGCCCATGACCTTATTCTGTTAGAAATTGAGGTAATTATCTATGAAGTCACACTATATTGTTCAAATTGACAGTCCAGAGCAGCATCACGTCAAAGTCACCCTGAAATTCTCACGCCCTAAGGGGGCCAAGGTGTTAAAAGTCTTCCTTCCTTCATGGAGTCCTGGTTCATACTTGATGCGGGAATATGCCCGTCACGTGCGGTGGTTTGAGGCTTCTCAGAGTAACGGCGAAGTGCTTGTTCATGAACAACAGGCCAAAGGCATCTGGGAAATTGATTGGAAAAAATCCTCTCTCAAATCTGAACAGGATGAAATACAAGTTAGCTACGAGATCTACTGCAAAGAACTTACGGTTCGTACTTCACATGTGGACGCCTCTCACGCCTTTTTGCATGGGCCCAGTTACCTTATGGGTATAGTAGGGGAGAGTTTAGATAATCCGACCATTGAATTTCGTTTCCCTGCTTTATGGAGCAAGCTGAGTACAACTTTAAAAGATATTTCTCAAAATAGAAGTCAGTTCCTTTATAGTGCCGTCAACTACGATGAATTGGTAGATTCTCCTGTCGAGATTGGTTGTCATCAAACAGACGGTTTTGAGTACAAGGGAAAACCCCATCACCTCGCATATTACGGTGAGATGTATCCTC